>DATLFV010000151.1:0-5661 GCA_035540875.1 Sphingomicrobium sp.
CCGAGCATCTCGGCCGTCACGCACTTGTTGTCGGTGGTATAGCCTTCCTCGATCGCCACCTTGACGTCGCGATACTTGGCCGCCGCGGCGGCGACGGCGGCAAGCGTCGGCTCCTGGCCGGCGCTGTCGCAGCCGGACAGCAGGAGCAGCGCCGCGCAGGCACCGCCAAGCACGCTTCGGGAATCGTCCAGGGGCATAAGCCATCCTCCCGCCCCGCGACTATCCGCCGAAACCGGGACCCTGTCGAGGCCTGCGAAGCCGCGCGCGATCGGCTAAGCTTCGCCCATGCACCGCCTGTTCGTCGCCTTGCCGCTGCCCGAGGACGTCCGCGACCTGCTGGTCGACGCGATGGACGACAGCCCCGAGCTGCGCTGGGTGCCCGACGATAATCTCCACCTCACCTTGCGCTTCATCGGCGAGGTCGAGCGGCCGCTCGCCGACGACGTCGCCCACGCGCTGCAGCAGGTCCGTTGCGAGCGCTTCGACCTGCGGCTCACCGGCGTCGGTCAGTTCGCCCAGCGCAATGGCGGTGCCTTGTGGGCGGCTGTCGAGCCCCGGGACCCCATTGCCGCCCTCGCCGCCAAGGTGGAGCGCGCCTGCCAGTCGGCCGGGCTCGAGCCCGAGCGCCGCGCCTTCCACCCGCACGTCACCATTGCCCGCTGGAACCGCCGCAGCGCCGGCGCGGCGCAGGACTTCCTCGAGCGCAACCGCGCCCTGCGCTCCAACCCGTTCACCGCCGAATGCTTCACCTTGTTCGAAAGCCGCTTGTCGCGCCACGGCGCCCATTACGAGGAGGTGTCGAGCTACCCCCTCACCTGATCGTCATGCCCACCCGCGTCATCCCAGCGAAAGCTGGGATCTCAGGACAAGATGACGCGGCGCCATTCCTCGCCGAGGCCCAGCCTGCGCTGGCGCGACGACTCACGGACACTTCCCATAACCCGGCCCCCGCACGAACCGCCCGGGCGTCGCCCCGCTATGCTCGCCGTCGCGCACCACCGCCACGCCGTTGACCAGCACGTGGCGCACGCCGACCGCATATTGCTGCGGCCTGGCGAAGGTCGCCTTGTCGGCGATCGTCGCCGGATCGAAAATGGCAATGTCGGCGAAGAAACCCGGCCGAAGCGACCCGCGGTCGGCGATCCCGAGATTGGCCGCCGGCAGGCTGGTCAGCCGCCGCACCGCCTCGGCCAGCGGCACCCTCTTCTCCTCGCGCACATATTTGCCGAGCAGCCGCGCGAAATTGCCATAGGCGCGCGGGTGCGTACTCGACTTCAGGAACACGCCCTCGGGCGCCTGCGCTCCGGCGTCGGAGCCGAAGCTCATCCACGGCAAGGTCACCGCGCGCGCGACATTCTCCTCGCTCATCCCGAAATAGACGACCTGGACGCGGGTGCCGTCCTCGACGACCAGCTCGGCCGCCGTCTCCTCCGGCGACTTGCCGCGCTCCCTTGCGACCTCGGCAAGGCTCCTTCCGGTCAGCGCCTTCAGCCGCTCGGTCTTGAAGCCGACCAGCAGCACCTTGTCCGGCTCCTCGACCACCAATTTGGTGTTCTCGGACGCATCGGCGCGCCGCATCTCGGCCAGCGCCCGCGCCCGCAGCCTGCGGTCCTTCAGCCGCGCGACCCATTGCTCGGTGCCGCCCTCCTGGATCCACAAGGGGAAGGCGGCGTCGAAACCGGTCGAGCTGGCCGGGTAGGTGTACATGTCGGCGGTGATCCTGAGGCCGCGCGCGCGCGCCGCCTCGACCCGCGCGATCGCCGCGTCGATCTTGTGCCAGTTGGCGCGTCCCGACTGCTTGAAGTGATAGATCTCCGCCGGCGCGCCCGACTTCTCGGAAATCTCGATCAGCTCGTCGATCGCCTCGAGCAGCCTCGGCCCCTCGTCGCGGATGTGGCTGATGTACATGCCGCCGCAGCGCCCCGCCTCCGCCGCCAGCGCGATCAGCTCCGGGGTCTCGGCGAAGCTGGCGGGCGCGTAGATCAAGGACGATCCGACCCCCATCGCCCCTTCGTTCATCGCCTGGCGCACCAGCGCGCGCATCCGCGCCAGCTGCGCCGGCGTCGGGTCGACGTCCTTCTCGCCAAGCTCGTGCTTGCGCACCGTCGTCGCGCCGACGAAGCTGGCGATGTTGGGCGACACGCCCCTGCGCTCCATATGCTCGAGATAGTCGCCGAGGCTGGTCCAGCTGACCTCATATTTGATGTCACCCTGGCGCTCGGTGACCAGCCGCTTCATCTCGGCGTTGAGCGGCCCCATCGACTCGCCCTCGCCCATCACCTCGAGGGTGACGCCCTGCCGCACGTCGCTCTGCGCGCGGCCGTCGGCGATCATGGTGACATTGGCCCAGCTCAGCATGTTGATGAAGCCCGGCGCCACCGCCAGCCCACGTGCGTCGATCTCGCTGCGCCCGCGCGCCTTGGCGGCCGGCCCGCCGACCGCAACGATGCGGTCGCCGTTGACCAGCACGTCCCCGACGAAGGGCGCGCCGCCCGACCCGTCGTAAATGGTGCCGCCGCGGATCACGACGTCGTACACCGGCATCGGCGCGGGCTGGGCGATCTGCGCGCCGACCGGTGCCGAAGGTTGCGCCGCGCAGGCGGCGAGCAGGAAGGCGGCGAGCGGCGCGAGGCGGAGGCTGGTCATCTCGCAAGGCTAGCTCGGTGGGCAGGGGGCGCAAGCGCATTGCGCATCGGCAGCTTAGCACCCATCTGCAATGGTCCGCGTTGACCTCCGCCCATGGCGCGCGCTACTCAGAACATAAACGGAACGAAGCTGACCCGATGCTGACCCACATATCCGTCCGCGGCGCGCGCGAGCACAACCTCAAGGGCGTCGACATCGACATCCCGCGGGAGTCGCTGACGGTCATCACCGGCCTCTCGGGTTCGGGCAAATCGAGCCTCGCCTTCGACACCATCTATGCCGAGGGCCAGCGCCGCTACGTCGAGTCGCTGTCCGCCTACGCGCGCCAGTTCCTCGAGATGATGCAGAAGCCCGACGTCGAGCATATCGACGGTTTGTCGCCCGCCATCTCGATCGAGCAGAAGACCACCAGCCGCAACCCGCGCTCGACCGTCGCCACCGTCACCGAAATCTACGATTACATGCGCCTGCTCTGGGCCCGCGTCGGCGTCCCTTATTCGCCCGCCACCGGCCTGCCGATCGAGGCGCAGCAGGTCAGCCAGATGGTCGACCGGGTGATGGCGCTGCCCGAGGGCTCGCGCCACTATCTGCTCGCCCCCGTCGTGCGCGGCCGCAAGGGCGAGTATCGCAAGGAGCTCGCCGAATGGCAGAAGGCCGGCTTCACCCGGGTCCGCATCGACGGCGAGTTCCACGCCATCGAGGACGCGCCCGCGCTCGACAAGAAGTACAAGCACGACATCGAGCTGGTGGTCGACCGCATCGTCGTGCGCTCCGGCATCGAGCCGCGCCTCGCCGACAGCTTCGAAACCGCGCTCAAGCTCGCCGAAGGGCTGGCCTACCTCGACCCGGCGGACCTCCCCTCCCCTTCAGGGGAGGGGCCGGGGGTGGGGGAATCGGGCATGAAGCTCGACTACGCCCCCCCCGGCCGGATCCTCTTCTCCGAAAAGTTCGCCTGCCCGGTCTCCGGCTTCACCATCGCCGAGATCGAGCCGCGCCTGTTCTCGTTCAACGCGCCGCAGGGCGCCTGCCCGGCCTGCGACGGCCTCGGCGAGAAACTGGTGTTCGACGAGGACCTCGTCGTCCCCAACCACAACCTCTCGATCGCCAAGGGCGCGGTCGTGCCCTGGGCCAAGTCGCAGCCGCCCTCCCCTTATTACATGCAGGTGCTCTCGAGCCTCGCCCGCGCCTACGACTTCGACCTCGCCACCCCCTGGCGCGACCTGCCGCCGGAGGCGCAGCGCGTCGTCCTCCACGGCACCGACGGCAAGCCTGTCACCTTGCGCTTCGTCGACGGCCGCAAGAGCTACGAGGTCAAGAAGCCGTTCGAAGGCGTGCTCGGCAACTTGGGCCGCCGCATGGCGCAGACCGAATCCGCCTGGATGCGCGAGGAATTGTCGCGCTACCAGGGCAGCCGACCGTGCGAGACCTGCCACGGCGCCCGCCTCAAGCCCGAGGCGCTGTCGGTCAAGGTCGCCGGCGAGGACATCTCGCTCTCCTCGCGCCGCAGCGTCGCCGACGCGTATCGCTGGTTCGGCAGCCTCGAGGAAAAACTCTCCCCCCAGCACCGCGAGATCGCCCGCGCCATCCTCAAGGAGATCAACGAGCGCCTCGGCTTCCTCCACAATGTCGGGCTCGACTATCTCCACCTCGACCGCACCAGCGGCACATTGTCCGGCGGCGAGAGCCAGCGCATCCGCCTCGCCAGCCAGATCGGCTCCGGCCTCTCAGGCGTGCTCTACGTCCTCGACGAGCCCTCGATTGGCCTTCACCAGAAAGACAACGACCGCCTGCTGGAAACCCTCCAGCGCCTCAAGTCCCTCGGCAACACCGTGCTGGTCGTGGAGCATGACGAGGACGCGATCCGCAGCGCCGACCATGTCATCGACATGGGCCCCGGCGCCGGCGTCCACGGCGGCGAAGTGGTCTGCGCCGGCACCCTCGACGACCTCCTCGCCTGCGAGGCCTCGCTCACCGCCGACTATCTCTCCGGTCGCCGCGCCATCCCCCTCCCCGCGAAGCGCCGCAAGGGCAATGGCAAGAAGCTCACCGTCAAGGGCGCCACCGCCAACAACCTCCGCAACGTCACCACCGCCATCCCGCTCGGCACCTTCACCTGCGTCACCGGCGTCTCCGGCTCGGGCAAGTCCAGCCTCACCATCGACACGCTCTACGCCGGCGCCGCCCGCGCATTGAACGGCGCCCGCATCGTCTGCGGCCCGTGCGAGGCGATCGCCGGGCTCGAGCATCTCGACAAGGTCATCGACATCGACCAGTCGCCGATCGGCCGCACCCCGCGCTCCAATCCCGCGACCTACACCGGCGCCTTCACCCAGATCCGCGACTGGTTCGCCGGCCTGCCCGAGAGCGCCGCGCGCGGCTACAAGCCCGGCCGCTTCTCCTTCAACGTCAAGGGCGGCCGCTGCGAGGCGTGCAAGGGCGACGGCCTCTTGAAGATCGAGATGCACTTCCTGCCCGACGTCTACGTCACCTGCGACGTCTGTCACGGCAAGCGCTACAACCGCGAGACGCTGGAGGTGAAGTTCAAGGGCCGCAGCATCGCCGACGTGCTCGACATGACGGTCGAGGACGCCGCCGAATTCTTCAAGGCGGTCCCCGGCATCCGCGACAAGATGCGCATGCTGCTCGAGGTTGGCCTCGGCTACATCAAGGTCGGCCAGCAGGCGACGACCCTGTCCGGCGGCGAGGCCCAGCGCGTAAAACTCGCCAAGGAGCTCAGCCGCCGAGCCACCGGCCAGACCCTCTACATCCTCGACGAGCCTACGACCGGCCTCCATTTCGAGGACGTCCGCAAGCTGCTCGAAGTCCTCCACCGCCTGGTCGAGCAGGGCAATACGGTGGTGGTGATCGAGCATAATCTGGATGTCATCAAGACTGCGGACCACGTCATCGATCTCGGCCCCGGAGGCGGAGTCAACGGCGGCGAGATCGTTGCCGAGGGCCCGCCCGAGAAGATCATCGCCGAGCCCCGCAGCTTCACCGGGCAGTATCTCAAAC
>DATLFV010000152.1:0-2677 GCA_035540875.1 Sphingomicrobium sp.
GATGTCGGTGAAGCTGAGTTCCCCGCTGCGGCTGTTGGCACCGCCATCGGTGGCGGTGGCCGTGGAGGCGCGTCCGGCGACGGTGCGGGCCTGCGGCTTGAGGACGATGTTGTACAGGCGCTGGCTGGCCGATGCGCCGAACGCAATCCCGGAGCCGGCAGGCAGGACCTGGATGCGATCGAGGGCCTCGACCGGGTAGGATTCGATGTCTCCCAGGCCGGAGACGCGCCGGCCGTTGATCAAAAAGGCCGGCGCGTCGCCCGCCTGGCCGCGTTCACGCCGGATCTCGTCGAGCAGTTCGCCGACGTTGCTGGCGCCGTATGAGGCAATGTCGGCCGCCGTCAGCACGCGCTCGGCGCGCACGCCGAGCCGATCGCGCTCGCCGATGACGAGGATGTCGGGCCCGTCGAATGCCTGCTGTGCCGCAGCCGGAGCGGCGGCCGAGCACAGGATCACCGCCATGACGCGGCGAAGGGTACGGCGCGTGGCGGGCGCGGACGTTGGGTGGGGTGCGATCACGTCGACACGCTCCCGGCTGGTGTCGGGCAGCACTGCCCCGAGGGGGCTAAGGGGCAGCCGCATTCGCGACCGCCCCCGAGCCGATGGGATCAGCCGAGCTGGCCGCGCAGCGCGCCGCCCGGGAACTCCCGATTATGCACGTTCACATAATAGTTTTCGGGGTTGCGGATGATGTCGCGGGCTTCTTCGCGATCGATCGAAACGCAGCCGCTGCTCGACCCGCTGGTGGGGGCCGCGAGGCCGACCACGACGGGGCCTGCCGAGCCTGCAGGAGCTTCGTGGATATGCGCCGCGGTCGCGGGCGCAATACCGCTGACGGTCAGAGTGTAGCAGAGCTGGCCCTGCCCCGGGTTGATCCGCAGAACGGCCGTGCCGGTTCCGTCGGGATCGCCTGCTACGGGAACTTCGACCGCGCCTTCAAGGGCGACGCGGAAACGCTTGCCCGTATTCTCATTGGCAGAGGCGGCGGCAGTGCCGAGAACGGCGGCGGCGGCAAGAACGGCCGGAACGGTAAATGAACGCATGAGGTTTCCTCCTGGTTAACACTTGGTAACCGCTCGAGGTACGGCCGAAATGGACCAGCGGATGCAGCGCTGCGGGATTTTTTGGCCTCCCTCGCTGCGCTAGTCTCGCTCGCGACAGCTTGGTCCCGACCTGCGCGCAGGCCGGAGTTCCGGCCGGGCAACTCGCGCGACTGGCCGGAGTTGAAACAGCGTGCCGCCCTGCCGGCGCGTCAACGAGGTGCGAAGTGCCGTCCACCGAAGTGCCAACGAGCTCTGATGACGCCGTCGCCGTCCGGCTCGTCGAGCAGCCGGCAGCCGAGCGGCGCGGAGCGCTGCTGGCGCAACTCGTGCGCTTCAACGCTGGTCAGGCGCCAGCGGCGGGTGCGCGCCCCTTGTGTGTCGCCATCAGCAACGCGACCGACGACCTCGACGGGGGCCTGTGGGGCGTCACGCTCTATGACTGGCTGGCCATCGAGTTGCTGTTCGTGCCGGACGGACTTCGCGGCCGGGGTCTTGGCGCCGCGATCCTGGCGCTCGCTGAGCAGGAGGCGCGGACGCGAGGCTGCATCGGCGCCTGGCTCGACACCTTCAGCTTTCAGGCGCGCGGCTTCTACGAACGCCTGGGCTACGTGGTGGCCGGATCAATCCCCGACCACCCCCGCGGCGGCGCGCGTTTTTTCCTGATGAAACGCTGGGCCTAGCTGGCGATCTGGTTCCAGACGTTCGGCCGGATCCGCCGTTCGCCCCACACGAATCCCTCGTCCAGCGCGCGCTGGTCCTCGGCGAAGATCCGCACCGCCACCGGGGCGCCATAGCCGCTTTGCTGGCGGGGGTTGACCCAGCTGCCCGCGCTGCCGTCCCAGATCTTGAACTGGCGATCTCCGACCAGCACGCCGGTTGCCTCATGGTAGATGTGGCGCCCGTCGAGCCAGTGGCAGGACACGTCCTCGGCTTGCCAGCTTCCACGCCACTGCTCGGTCGCCTCCTCGCTGTAGGTCTGCACGAGTTGCGCCGGGAAGCAGGCAAGGCCCCTGGCGGCGAACACCTCGCGGGAAAGGGCGGCGTGCGCCCCGCAGTCAATCGTGTCCCGCTCGACCAGCTCGCACCAATGCATTGGCCACGCCGACGGACCCCACTTGTATTTCTGCCGCAGCCAGCGCGGACCGCTCGCCAGATCGGCGCCGTTCAGTTGCGCGAAGTCCATCGCCACGATCCAGTCGCGGGCAATGTCGCAGCAGCGGCCGCCGTGATGCGACAGGCAGCTGTACGGGAAGGTCTCCCAGCGCGCGCTCGGCAGCTTCTCGGGCGCGTGGTCCCGGCGCTCGGGTGCGCGGGCTTCAGCCTCGGCCAAATACATAGGACATGCTCCTGTCGTAACCGCCGGCGTCGCAGAAGATCAGCACGTCGCCGGCGCGCGTGCCTTCGGGCAGCGCGATGTTGGAGGCGACGATGTCATGCTCCATGCACAGCCGGCCCATGAGGTGGGTCTTGCCGCGGCCAAGCGGCTGAAGCGCACCCGTATCCCCGCACTGGCGCAGGATGCGGTGCGGCTGGAAAGCGAACATCGGCAGCTCGGCGATCGAGCCATCGACCACCGCCTCGACATAATCGTCCTCGTGCTCCTGGATCTCGAGGATGCGCATCGCCAACGCCAT
>DATLFV010000153.1:0-23759 GCA_035540875.1 Sphingomicrobium sp.
CGATCATCGTGGCGCTCGCCTCGTTCAGGCCGACCACCTCGACCGCAGTGCCTTCGCGCCGGAACTTCAGCACCGCCTTGTCGAGCGCTGCGACCGCGGAAATGTCCCAGAAGTGGGCGCGGCGCACGTCGATCACGGCGCGGTCGATGACTTCCTTGAAGTCGAAGCTGGCGACGAACCGCTCGACCGAGGCGAAGAACACCTCCCCCGTCAGCGTGTAGGTTCTGGTCAGGCCGTCGGACCTGAGTTCCGACGTGACGGCAAACAGGTTGCGCACCTTGCTGGCGAAGAACAGCCCGCTGAGGAGCACGCCGATCAGCACGCCCCTGGCGAGGTCATGCGTCCAGACGACCACCACCACCGTCGCCACCATCACCACGGAGCTGTGC
This sequence comes from Sphingomicrobium sp., assembly GCA_035540875.1. Classification (GTDB taxonomy): domain Bacteria; phylum Pseudomonadota; class Alphaproteobacteria; order Sphingomonadales; family Sphingomonadaceae; genus Sphingomicrobium. Next base: position 390 of record DATLFV010000153.1, read on the forward strand.
CACGGGTGCTGGCGCAGGTTCTTGACGGACGTCCAGCTGAAGGTGCCGATCGACACCATGATCATCACGGCCACCAGGGCCGGCATCGGGATCTGGGCGACCCAAGGGCCAAGGACCACGATCAGGAAGAGAAGGAAGGCGCCGGCGACAAAGGTCGACAGGCGAGTGTGGCCGCCCGACTTCACGTTGATGACCGACTGCCCGATCATCGCGCAGCCGCCCATGCCGCCGAGGAAGCCGGTGACGAGGTTGGCGAAACCCTGGCCCTTCGTCTCCCGGTTCTTGTCGGAAGGGGTGTCGGTAAGGTCGTCGACGATCTGCGCGGTCAGCAGGCTTTCCAGCAGGCCCACGGCAGCCATGGTCAGAGAATAGGGCAGGATGATCCGAAGCGTCTCCAGCGTCAGCGGCACGTTCGGCACCAGGAACGCCGGAAGCGAGCCTGGAAGCTCGCCCATGTCGCCCACCCGGTTGACTGGAAGCCCCTGCCAGACCGCCACTGCCGACAGGATGACGATCGCCACCAGGGGGGACGGCACGGCCCGGGTCAGGCGCGGAAGCAGATAGATGATCGCAAGCCCGGCCATGACCATCGCATAGGTATGCCATGTCACGCCCGTGAGCTGCGGAACCTGGGCGAGGAAGATCAGGATCGCGAGCGCGTTGACGAAGCCGGTGATCACCGAGCGGGACACGAACTGCATCAAGAGGTCGAGCCGAAGCAGCCCGGCGACGAACTGGAGGATGCCCATCAGGATGGTGGCGGCAAACAGATATTCCACCCCGTGGTCGCGGACCAGCGGCACCACCAGCACGGCGATCGCCGCCGTGGCCGCGGAAATCATGCCCGGCCGGCCGCCGACGAAAGCGGTGATGACGGCGATCGAGAAGGACGCGTAGAGCCCGACGCGCGGGTCCACGCCGGCGATGACGGAAAAGCCGATCGCTTCGGGGATGAGCGCGAGCGCCACGACGATGCCCGCGAGAATGTCCCCGCGAGGATTGCTCAGCCATTCGCGGCGAAGCGAGGCAGATTTCAGCATATACCCTGAACATGAGATCGAGACTTGGAGGCCAGCAGCCGAGCAACGGCGCCGCAATTAGGGTCTCAAGTTGTCCGGGGGATAGGCGCCCGGCCGAGCCACCCGCTCAACGGGTCCGACGAAGCCGGCCTATATGCATGGCGACGCGGGATGTTCAAGCCGGCTCCCTTGGCCGGAAACGAAAACGCCCCGGCTTTCGCCGGGGCGCCTCGCGTTCCAGGATTGTCGAAGCTCTAGTGCCGCTTGCCGTCGTCGATCACCGGCAAGGTCTCGAACTGGTGGTAGGGCGGCGGGCTCGACAAGGTCCATTCGAGCGTGGTCGCGCCTTCGCCCCAGGGATTGTCGGGCGCCTTCCTGCCGGCGAACAGCGACCACAGGATGTTGACGAAGAAGATGGCGACGCCGACGATCGTGATCATGTAGCCGATCGTCGAGACCTGGTTCCAGTAGCTGAACGCCGGCGTGTAGTCGGGGATGCGCCGCGGCATTCCGTCGAGGCCCAGGAAGTGCTGCGGGAAGAACACCATGTTCACGCCGACGAACATGATGAAGAAGTGCAGCTTGCCGAGCAGCTCGTTGTACATGCGGCCGCTCATCTTCGGGAACCAGTAGTAGAAGCCGGCGAAGATGGCGAACACCGCGCCGAGGCTGAGCACGTAATGGAAGTGCGCGACCACGTAATAGGTGTCGTGCATGTAATTATCGACGCCGCCGTTGGCGAGCACGACGCCGGTGACGCCGCCAACGGTGAACAGGAAGATGAAGCCGATCGACCACAGCATCGGCGTCTCGAAGGTCAGCGAGCCGCCCCACATGGTGGCGATCCACGAGAAGATCTTCACGCCGGTGGGAACGGCGATCACCATCGTCGCGGCGGTGAAGTACATCTTGGTGTTCACGTCCATGCCGACGGTGAACATGTGGTGCGCCCAGACGACGAAGCCGACGACGCCGATCGCCACCATGGCATAGGCCATGCCGAGGTAGCCGAACACCGGCTTGCGGCTGAAGGTGGCGACGATCTGGCTGACCATGCCGAAGCCCGGCAGGATCATGATGTACACCTCCGGGTGGCCGAAGAACCAGAACAGATGCTGATAAAGCACCGGATCGCCGCCGCCCGAGGCGTCGAAGAAGGTGGTGCCGAAGTTGCGATCCGTCAGCAGCATGGTGATCGCGCCCGCCAGCACCGGCAGCGCCAGCAGCAGCAGGAAGGCGGTGACCAGCACCGACCACACGAACAAGGGCATTTTGTGCAGGGTCATGCCCGGCGCGCGCATGTTGAAGATGGTGGTGATGAAGTTGATCGCGCCCAGGATCGACGAAGCGCCGGCGAGGTGGAGCGAGAAGATCGCCATGTCGACCGCCGGCCCTGCCGAGCCGGAGGTCGATAGCGGCGCATAGGCGGTCCAGCCCGTGCCGGCGCCGGGCCCGGTGCCGCCGGACACGAAGGCCGAACCCAGCAGCAGCAGGAAGGCCGGGACCAGCAGCCAGAACGAAATGTTGTTCATGCGCGGGAAGGCCATGTCGGGCGCGCCGATCATCAGCGGCACGAACCAGTTGCCGAAGCCGCCGATCATCGCCGGCATGACCATGAAGAACACCATGATCAGGCCATGGGCGGTGATCAGCACGTTCCAGTGGTGCGCCCATTCGTCGAAGTTGGCGGTGCCCGGCCCGAGCGGCCAGCCCTGGCTGAGGACCTGGATGCCCGGCTCGGCAAGCTCGGCGCGCATGATGCCCGAGATGGCGCCGCCGATGATGCCGGCGACGATCGCGAAGATCAGGTAGAGGGTGCCGATGTCCTTGTGGTTCGTCGACATGAACCAGCGGGCGAAGAAGCCCGGCTTGTGGTCGGCGTGCGCATCATGCGCGTGGGGCTGCTCGTGGCCGGTCAGCGGCGAGACGGTTCCGGGTGCGGGTGCGGTGGTGGCCATGATGCTCGTGCTGCTCGCTTAATTGTTGTTCGCCACACCCTGCGAGGGCGCGGTGGTTGGCTTGGCCGGCGTGGCATTGGTCGGCGGCGCGGCTTGCGGCTGCGGCGCTGCGGCGGCGGGAATCGCCGGCGGCGTCAGCGGCGAGGAGCCGGTGCTGTCGGCCGCGGGCTGCGGCGCGGCGCCGGGCATGGTCCCGCCCTTCGAGGCGACCCAGGCCGCGAAGCGCGCTTCCGGCACCACCTCGACACCGATCGGCATGAACGCGTGGCGGGCGCCGCACAGCTCCGTGCACTGGCCGAAATAAACACCGGGCCGGTCGACCTTCACCCAGGTCTCGTTGAGCTGCCCCGGGTTGGCATCGATCTTGTTCCAGAACGCCGGGACCCAGAAGGCATGGATGACGTCGTTCGACGTGACGATGAATTTCACGACCTTGCCGGCGGGGATCACCAGCCGCTCGTCCACCGCCAGCAGCGGCGGGCCGTCGGCATCGGTGCGAAAGCGCTGGCCGGCGGGCACTTCGCCACGCTCCTTGAGCATGTTGGAGACGATCTCGAAGTCGCCGTGGTCAGGATATTGATAGGTCCAGTACCACTGGTTGCCGATGACCTTGATGGTGACGTCGGCGGGCGGCGGCGAATATTGGTGGCGCAGCAGCCGGATCGAGGGGATGGCGATCGCCACCAGGATGAGCACCGGCACGAGGGTCCACAGCACTTCGATGGTCGTGTTGTGCGAAGTGCGCGACGGCACCGGGTTGCGGCCGCGGCGGTAGCGGACCATCGTGTAGGACAGCAAGGCGAGGACGAACAGGCTGATCGCCGCGCACAGCAAAAGCAGCCAGTTGTTGTGGAAGCTCGCCGCTTCCTCGCCGATCGCGGTCACCTGTTCCTGGAGACCGCGGCGGCCGTCGGGAACGCCGTACCCGGGGGTTGGGGCGACGTGGGCGAAGGGCGAGCTGGCCGGCTTGGCCGGGGCCGAGGCGGTGCCGGCGGCCGGATCGGCGGCGCCGCCGGGCTGCTGCGCGACCGCGGCCGGGCTCGTCGGGCTTCCCGGCTGCAGCGTCGCGTCAGGACGCTGGCCGCCAGTGGCGGGGCCCGCCTGCGGCGACGCTGCGGCGGCCTGCGGCGAGGCTCCCTGTGCCTGCGGCGAGGCTCCCTGTGCCTGCGGCGCCTGGGCCGCTGCAGGAGTGAGCCCGGCCGCGGCGATCAGGACCGCCCATCCAATCAGTTTCATTCACGACCCCAAGACACGGGTGGGACAGGAGCGGGCTTTGAAGTGCGGCCCGCGATTTGGGCGGCCTTATAGGCGCGGCTTTTGCTCCTCTCAAGCGGCCGTGGCCAGCTGGTTGAAGGGACGCATCGACCGCCCTATTCAGCGCTCGCAGGCTCAGGTGGTGCGCGGAATGGACGCAAGCAAGGTGCTCGAGGAATTTCGCGACGCGGGCGCGCTGCTCGAGGGGCATTTCATCCTCTCGTCGGGGCTTCGCAGCCCACGCTACCTGCAATGCGCGCGGGTGCTGATGGACCCGCAGCGGGCGGAGCGGCTCGCCCGCGCCCTGGCCGCCAAGCTGCCGGCGAGCGTGCGCGAGGGCATCGACGTCGTGGTCTCCCCGGCGATGGGCGGCGTCATCATCGGCCACGAGATGGGCCGCGCATTGGGCAGGCCGGCGATGTTCGTCGAGCGCCCCGACGGCCGCTTCGGCCTGCGCCGCGGCTTCGCGCTGGAGCCCGGCCAGCGCGTGCTGCTGGTCGAGGACGTCGTCACCACCGGTTTGTCGTCGCGCGAGGCGATCGCGGCGGTCGAAGCGGCGGGGGGCCGCGTGATCGGCGCCGCCTCGCTGGTCGACCGCTCCGGCGGGACGGCGGACCTGGGAGTGCCCTATACGTCGCTGATCCGGCTCGACGTGCCCACCTACGATGCCGATGCGCTGCCGCCCGAGCTCGCGGCGATCCCCGCGGTGAAGCCCGGGAGCCGCGCCGCCCCCGTCGCCAGCCAGGCCGAGGGGGCGTGAGCAGCCGCCTCCGCCTCGGCGTCAACATCGACCATGTCGCCACCATCCGCAACGCGCGTGGCGGCGACCATCCCGACCCGGTGCGTGCGGCGGTCGCGGCGGCCGCCGCGGGGGCCGACGGCATCACCGCGCATCTGCGCGAGGACCGGCGCCACATCACGGACGAGGACATCGCCCGGCTGATGGCCGAGATCGACCTGCCCCTGAACCTCGAGATGGCGGCGACCGACGAGATGCTCGAGATCGCGCTTGCCCACCGCCCGCACGCGGCGTGCATCGTCCCGGAAAAGCGCGAGGAGCGGACCACCGAGGGCGGTCTCGACGCCGCCGGGCAGCACAATCACCTGGCCTATTTCGTCGACCGGCTGCGCGGCGCGAACATCCGCGTCAGCCTGTTCATCGAGCCGTCGGAAGCGCAGGTCGACGCCGCGATCCGCCTCGGCGCGCCGGTCGTCGAGTTCCATACCGGCCGCTATGCGCACGCCGAGCGGGAGGAGCGGGCGCAGGAGCTCAAGCGCATCGCCGACTGCGCCGCGCTGGCGGTGAAGAACGGCATCGAGCCGCACGCCGGCCACGGGCTCACCTTCGACAATGTCACGCCGGTCGCCGCCATCCCGCAGCTGGCCGAGCTCAACATCGGCCATTTCCTGGTCGGGGAGGCGATCTTCACCGGGCTGGAGACGAGCGTCGGGCGCATGCGCGCGCTGATGGATGCGGCGCGGTGACTGGCTTGGCGCGTCATCCCGGCGCATGCCGGGATCTCAGGACAAGATTTCTCGGCACGTCCCGAGACCCCAGCCTGCGCTGGGGTGACGGCTTGGGGGAGCCGTCATGATCATCGGCATCGGCTCCGACTTGTGCAACATCGAGCGGATCCAGAACTCGCTCGACCGCTTCGGCGAGCGCTTCCTCAACCGCGTGTTCACCGAGGCCGAGCGGCGCAAGGCGGCATCGCGCCCGCACACCGTCGCCGGCACGCTCGCCAAGCGCTTCGCGGCGAAGGAGGCGTTCTCCAAGGCGGTCGGCACCGGCTTCAAGCGCGGCGTGTTCATGAAGGACATCGGCGTCGTCAACGCGCCCTCGGGCGCGCCGACGCTGGAGCTGACCGGCGGCGCCCGTGCCCGCCTTGACGCCCTTGCGCCGCCGGGCCACGCCATCGACATACATCTGACGATGACCGACGATCACCCCTGGGCGCAGGCGTTCGTCATCCTTGCCGCCCGCAAGATGGAGCCCTGATTGAGCGACAACATGCCCGAAGCCAGCCTTGCCGAAGCGCCGCCGGAGCAAGCGGAGTCCAGGCCCGGCAAGGGCGCGGCCGTGTGGCGGGAGATCAAGGGCATCTTCTGGGTGCTGCTGGCCGTCCTCGCCTTCCACAGCTTCGTCGCCAAGCCTTTCTACATCCCGTCCGAATCGATGATGCCGGTGCTGCTGAAGGGCGACCGGCTGGTGGTCAGCAAATATGCCTACGGCTGGTCGTGGGTGTCGCCGAGCTTCCACGTCCTGCCGCACTGGCGCGGGAGGCTGATGGGCAAGATGCCCGAGCGCGGCGACGTCGTCATCGTCACGCCGCCGGGGCAAAGCGACGATTACATCAAGCGCGTCATCGGACTGCCCGGCGACACCGTCGCGGTGCGCGGCGGCCGGCTGGTGATCAACGGCCAGCCGGTACGCTCCGAGCGGCGGCCGCCGGCGATGATCCCGGTCGATGCCAACGTGCCGTGCGGAATGGAATTCAGCGGCTTTCGGGTGCGCTCGGGCAATCGCGACTATTGCCGCCTGCCGGTGATCCGCGAGACCCTGCCGAACGGGGTCAGCTACGACACCATCGACCTTGGTCCGAGCGGCGGCGACGACGTGCCGCCGGTCAAGGTCCCGGCCGACCATGTCTTCCTGATGGGTGACAATCGCGATCGCAGCGCCGACAGCCGCTTTGCCCTGGGCCCCCCCGAAAACGGCCTCGGCGGGCCGGTGCCGTGGGAGAATATCGGCGGACGCGCCGAGTTCATCACCTTCAGCCTCGACGGCACGACGCAGATCTGGAACCCGGTGAGCTGGTTCCAGGCGCTGCGCTCGGGCCGCGCCGGGCGCTCGCTGCGGCCGTCGCGCGGCTGAGATGGCCAACCCGCCGACCCTGGAGCCGCATGTCGAGCGGCCCGGGCCGTCGGAGTTCCGCGATCCCGTCGTCCGCAAGGAGCTGAAGCGGGCGAGCGTGTGGGTCGGCGTCGTGCTCGTCGTCGCCGGAATCATCTTCCTCGCCCAGCCGCTGCTGCTGATCGTCGGCGGCATGATCTTCGCGGTTGTGCTGGACGGGGGCGCGCGCCTGCTCGGCCGGGTCCTGCCGATCGCCCGCGGCTGGCGGCTGGCGCTGGTCGCGCTGCTCGGCATCGGCTTCGTCAGCTGGGTGTTCTATTACGCCGGCACCACGTTCGCGGCCCAGTTCGAGACCCTGCGGGCGGTGGTCGAGACGCAGGCGATGCGCCTCTACCGCTGGGCGCACGAGGTCGGGCTTGCCACCGATCCGACCCCGGGCAGCCTGTCGCAGCAGCTGATGGGATCGCTGGGGCGGCTAACCACGGCGGTGGGAAGCGCGCTGGGGGCGCTGACCAGCGCCATCCTGATCTTCGTCATCGGCATCTTCATCGCCATCGAGCCGCGGCTCTATGACCGCGGCGTCGCCTGGATGCTGCCGCTTCGCCACCGCGACCGCTTCTACGTGATCTCCGACCGGGTCGGCTTCGCGCTTCGGCGGCTGCTGTTCGGCCGCATCATCGGCATGGTCCTGGAGGGCGTCTTCACCTGGCTGGCCCTGTTGCTGATCGGTGTGCCGATGGCGGCGCTGCTGGGGCTCATCACCGGGCTGCTCGCCTTCATCCCGAACATCGGCGCGATCGTCTCGGGGCTGCTGATGGTGGCGGTCGGGTTCAGCGCCGGCACCGACCAGGGCATCGGCGCGATATTCGTCTATTTCATCGTCCAGAACATCGACGGCTATGTGGTGCTGCCCTACATCGCCCGCCGCACGGTCGACCTTGCGCCCGCGGTCGTGCTTGCCGCCCAGATCATCTTCGGCGCCTTGTTCGGCTTCCTCGGCCTGATGCTGGCCGATTCGATCCTTGCGGCGATCAAGGTCACGCTCGAGCAGTTGAGCCGCTTTCGCAGCGCCGACGACGGCGAGAAGCCGCAGATCGTCTCCGCGGACAGCGCCTAGGGCTGCGGCGGCGGCGGCCCCTGCCCCTGCATCAGCGCTGCGTTCGGCACCACCTGGACGACGTGGACGTCGAACTCGAGATCGGCATTGGGCGGGATCGGCCCGCCCGGCGGCGGCTCGGCGCCATAGCCGAGGCGCGAGGGTATGCGGATCTTGTAGCGGCCGCCCTTCTGCATCCGGGTCAGCGCCTCGGCAAAGCCGGGGATCACCTGGCCGGCGATCATCGGCGCCGGGCCGCGGCCGGCGCTGGTGTCGAACACGGTGCCGTCGGCAAGCCGCCCCTCATAGTCGATGAGGACTCCGTCGACCGCCTTGATATTGGGTCCGGTGCCCGCCTGAATGGTTGCGACCTGCACGGTCTGCCTGCGGACCTGATCGGCCCCGAACCAGGCCAAGGCGACGCCGGCGCCGACCAGCAGCAGCAGCGCCAGCCACAGCTTGGTGGAATGGCCGCGGCTGCGGCGGCCTTCAGCGGCGGTGGTGGCCATGGCGGGGAGCCCCTTTTCGAGCGAGGGGGGAGGAAGGCCTAGCGGACGCCTTCGCGCTCGGCGCGCTTGCGCTCCAGCTTGCGGGCGCGGCGGATCGCGGCGGCGCGCTCGCGGGCCCGCTTCTCCGACGGCTTCTCATAGTGACGGCGCAGCTTCATCTCGCGGTAGACGCCCTCGCGCTGCAGCTTCTTCTTGAGCGCGCGCAGCGCCTGCTCGACATTATTGTCGCGAACGATGATCTGCATAAAAGCCCGTCACACTCCTGGAAGAATCGGCAATTGATCTCAGCTGCGCCCTTGCCTGAGCCAGCCTCCCGCGGAGTGCCGGATCGCCATGCAAAGGCCATTGGCCGCCGAGATCATGTCGCGGCAGCGCGGGTGCGCCTTTAGCAGCGGCCCCCGCCAGGTGCAAGGGAGGAGGCGGTGCGGCCGCCATGCGACGAACTGACGGCTCGGCGCGGTGGACGACGGCGATCCGCAATCAAGGTTATCGGCGATTAACCGTTTGAATGTTATACGATCTTTTCATTCAGCGGGGGCATCCTGAAGATGAGCATGAACCGGAGAGAGATGTTGCGGCTTGGGGCGGTCGGCGTCGGCGGCGTGATGCTGTCGTCCGCGGCGAGCTCGGGCCTGCCCTCGATCCTGTACCAGGCGCCGCGGGTGCCGCTGGTTCCGCCGCCGGAGCCGCGCGCGCTCAACGCGCCGATCGGCATCAACCCGCAATTGTTCGAGCGCGCCAAGGCGGCGCTCGATTCGCACCGTGTGTTCCACCGCGACTTCATCGGCATCGTCGACTTCAGCAAGTCGTCGCGCGAGGAGCGCTTCCACGTCGTCGACCTGCGCAGCGGCGAGGTCGAGAGCTTCCGCGTCGCCCACGGCTCGGGATCCGACCCGAACCACAACGGCTTCCTCGACCGCTTCTCGAACGAGTACGGCTCCTACGCGACGTCGAACGGCGCCTATACGACGGGCGAATATTACCACGGCAAGTACGGGCTTTCGATGAAGACCCGCGGGCTGGACTGGACCAACAACAATGCCGAGGGGCGGGCGATCGTCATCCACAGCGCCTGGTATGCGGAGCCGGGCGTGCTCGCCCAGCACGGCAAGCTCGGCCGCAGCCAGGGCTGCTTCGCCTTTTCGCGCCAGGACCAGCTGCCGGTGATGAAGAAGCTCGCCGGCGGCCGCATGATTTTCGCGGACAAGATCGCCGCGTAAGGACGTCCGGGGGATGTCCGCAGCGTCGATCTGGCGTGGCAGGGAGCGGTCTCGCGTAGCGCACGAGTTCCTCCGGGAGAGGACAGGCGAAGGGCGACCGATCGGCCGCCCTTTTCCCTCGCATCCCGGCCCCGCGCGCGGATGTTGAGCTGATGTCTGCTTTGGGTGGAAAGCGGACATCCCACGTCGTATGCTCAACATATGACTTTCCTGGCCCTCACGCTCCTTGCCTCAGGCGCGGTGCAACTCGGCAATCCATGGCTCACGTTCAGCAAGTCACCAGCCTTTGAGCGTCAAGTCGCGACCGTCGAAGTGGGAACGCTCCCGGGCGGAGGCGACGAACTGGTCCATTGGTTTCGGCGAACAATCCGACCACGAGGTTCGGAAGACGCAGGAGATGCAGAACAAGTCTGGTTTGCTGACACGAAAAGCTGTCCAGCTGCACGCTGGGTTGTGGATGAAGCCAGCAATATAACTCCCCCACGCATCCGTGCGCCGCGGGACCCTTCACAAGGAGATACCATCATTGTGATGGACGGCGTCTCCTACGAAGTTAAGGGCACAGCACGCTACGGTAGAGTCTTCGGCAGCTATATTCGCTTCACCTCGAACGTGGGGACGCCATTAGCTGCTTGGATAGACGAAAGCCTGCGGCGGCTAGCACCCTGCTGGTCAATAGAGCTGCGAGGCCAAACTTAATGTCTGCTTTGGGTCGAAAGCAGACATTGGTCCTAGCGTCTGCAATGGGTGGCAAGCAGGCGTTGGGGTAGGATATGCCTGACGGATGGAAGAACCCACCGGCGATGCACTGTTCTTCGATTACCTGCCGAAGGAGGCGCGCAAGCGGGCTGGCGCCTCTCTTGCCGAACTCACCGGCACAGGCGCACTGCCACCAGCGCCGCTCCGCTCATACGTTAACGTGACCACAGAGCGAGCCTGGTCAAAGCCGATGGCTCGTCTCACTTGTGAGGAGGTGCGGCTACTGTCGGGCGGCGACGAGCGCGTTTGGCATTGGCTGGCGCGGCCGGTTGCCGAGTTCGTCCGTCGCTACCCCGCAGCCGAGATAACGTTCTTTCCGGGTGACCTGACGATGCAGGCGCTGCGTGCATTCCCGAAGATTGCAGAAGTGGACGCCGCTGCCGCGAGGCTGCTGCGCGACGCGGACCTGTCGTGGGCTGCTGACTACTACTCTTCGAACCGGTCGCTTGCGCGGGAAGCTGCGCAACTCGTGGAAGCTGCTAAAACAGCCACGATCTGACAGCTAAGGTCCGCAATGGATCGCAAGCGGACAGCGAAGAGCCGTTGCGCGTAGAGCCGGTATGCGGCGCCCGGCCGCCCCTAGCGAGCCGCGGTCTTCACCGCCGGCGCGCCGGTCGCCTTGGCGTCGAGTGCCGCCAGCACTGCCGCGTCGCGCTTGTAGACGTCGTCGTAATTGACGATCCGCCCGTCAGTCGCGGCCGCGGAGCTGAAGTAGACGATGTAGACGGGCAGCGGCTTGGGGAAGTTCGCCGTGACCGTCTTCTTCGACGCCAGGGTCTCCTTGACCTTGTCCGGCGTCCATTCGCTGCCGCCGTCGGTCAGCAGCCTGGTCGCGAGGTCGGTGATGTGCTGGGTGCGGATGCAGCCGTGGCTGAGCGAACGGATGTTCTGGTTGAAGCGGCTCCGCGCATTGGTGTCATGAAGGTAGATCGCCCACTGGTTGGGCATGACGAACTTGAGCTCGCCGAGTGCATTGCTGGGCCCGGGCGGCTGGCGCCAGCGCTGGACCTTGCCGTCGGCGCCCTTGACGGGCACGAAGCCGGCCTTGCCGCGCACCTCGGGCTCGATGCTCTTGGGCACTTCCCACCAGGGGTTGAGGACGACGCCGGTCGCCGTCACCGAAAGCATCGGCGTCGGCGTTTTGGTGGCGCCGGCAACGGCGCGCTCGCGCCACTGCGTGGTGCCGTTCTCGACCAAGGCGACATAATAAGCCGGCACGTTGACGATGATGTAGCGCTCGCCAAGGTCGCGCGGCAGCCAGCGCCAGCGCTCGAGGTTGAGGCGGATGCGGTTGAGCTTGGCAGTTTCCGTCTTGGGCGTGACCGCCAGCGCATTCTTGAGGTCGCGGTACTGCGGATGGGTGGGCAAAAGGCCGCGCAGCGCCTCGGGGATGCGGTGCTGCTGAAGCGCGGTGCGAAGCAGCAGGTCCTGGCGCTCGGCGTCGAGGTCGCCGTCCTTGATGTGCCAGCCGACGCGGCTGTCCTTGCCGCGGACGTGGCCGAGCGCGAGGTCGGACGAGACCCGGTTGAAGCGATCGGTGGCGACGCGGGCGAGCAGCAGGGGGTCGCCGGAGCGCAAGGCGGCGGCGAGGCCGGCCGGCTCGTAATCGGCCGGATCCAGGCCCTCGACGCCGATCTGCTGGATAAAGGCGAGCAGCGCCTCGGCATCGGCCGGGTCCCAGATGGGCGGCGGCAGCGGCGCCGGCGTGGGCTCGGCGGCCGGCTGGGCGGCGGGCGGCTGGGTCATTGGAGGCTGGGCCAGTGGAGGCTGGGCCAGCGGCGCCACCGGCTGCGGCAACTGGGCCTGCGCCGCCGTCCGGGCGAAGGCGAGACCGGCCGGCAAGGCCGCCAGCGCGGAGAACATCAGCAAGCTTCGGAAGGACGCACTCGTCGCGCTTTTAGTCACGGCAACCCCGTTTGAATCCAGTCACATGGGCCAGTCGGCCATGCAGGTTATGACCCGCCCGATCCATACACGCGATGAACGGCCGGGAACAGTGTCGCCAAGGGCACAGTGGGCCCGGATATCCACGCGAGAACACATCCTTAAGAGGTGATGAGCCATGCTTGGCCGGCGCGCTCTGTGGGGAGGCTGCGGCTGGTGGCGACGAAGTTCACGCTTTCGGGGACGATGATCCCGCGGACCGTCAAGAGGTCGGTGGACCAGCGCGCGGAGGAGCGCGTCGCCGCTCCGGCCGAGACCGGCGTGCTGAATTTCCGCGGCCGCAACCATGTCGTCCGGCTCGTCAACACGTCCAGTGGAGGAGCAATGGTGATTTTCCCGCTCGTTCCGCATATTGGGGAGCAGGTGCGGCTGCAGCTTCTCGACCGTGGCTCGGTTCGGGCCACCGTGCGTTGGGTTCGTGATGGCCGTATCGGCATCGGCTTTGAGCCGGGGCCGGAGTAACGGGCGTGGAGATGAGCTTCGCAATGATCAAGGCGCGCATCGCCGATGCCGGAGACCCGCGGGAGCGGCGGCGTGCCAGCCGCGCGGCGGTCGATCTCGAGGCGCACGTGCGCGAGCTGGGCACCACCGGCGTCGACGCGCGCATCGTCAACATCTCCGAAACCGGCTTCATGGCCGAGACCGACGCACGCCTCGACGTCGGCGCCCGCATCTGGCTGATCCTGCCTGGCCGCGCCCGCGCCAGCGCCGTGGTCAAGTGGACCGCCGGCGACAAGATCGGCGCCGAATTCGCCGATCCCATCTCGCTCGAGGGCCTGCTCCACCGCTAGAATCGGTCGGCTCGTCGCGCCTGGCGCGGGCTGAGACGCTGTTGCGCCGGTGCAGCAGTCGGCGGCGATGCGCCCGCTGCGTGCAACCCGACCCCAACTCACTCGTTCATGGGGGCAAGAGAGGAAGCGGGTGAGTCCGATGTTCAACGAGATGCGTAAAACCCACGATCCTGCCGGCCGCGGCTATCATGCGGTCTATCGCGAGCACGAGGTCAACCACTGCCCCGGCTGCGGCCGGACGCACTGGATCATCGGCCGGGTCTCGGCGGAATGCGCGTTCTGCACGACCGCCCTGCCGCTCGCCGAAGCCAGCATGCGCTCGCACAACGGCCCGGTGATCATCCAGCACAAGAACCGCGACCAGCACGCCTGGGCGGCCTGAGCCCTCGGCGCCGAGTCCCGGCTAGCGCCTGCGCCGCACCGGCACCTGGACATTGCACAGGTCGACCCCGCCGGCGGGACGAATGTAGAAAGCGTCGCGCCGGTTGGCGCGTACCTTCAGATAGGTTGCGAAGCTGGCGCTGCCGGTGTCGAGATATTCGAACTGCGGCCGCTCCCCCTCCGCCATCTGGCTGGCCAGCCGCGCGCCGGTGATCGGCACGTCCTGGCTGCGCTCCTTGTAGAAGCCCAGCGCCTCGGTGCCGCGCGGCAGCGAGCTTAGCCGCTCGATCCCCTCGACCACCCGCCCCACGACCGCGATGTTGCGATCGAGGTGGCGCGGGCCATGCCCGATCGCCGCGTAGAGCTCACCGCCGGTGCCGGTGTCCGGCGACAGGTCGCGGCCGACCCCGACGCTGCCGTAGCAATGGGCGAGATTGGCCCAGTTGCCCTTCGGGCTGTAGGCGACCGGCCAGCCGAGCGCGAAGCCGGCGGCCGGCGCGTAGGGATCAGGAAAACCCAGCGGCTTCACCGCCAGCCCCTTGAGCGGACGCGTATATTCGGCGGGCGGCTTGGCGACCACGCCGGCGGGCAGCGGCTTGTCGCCGGCATTGTTGCCCCATTGCGCGACATAATTGTCCTGCACGCGATAGACGGCCGCGCCGTTCCACCAGCCGCCGCGGGCAAGCGCGCGGATGTTGGCGACATGGACCGGGGCGAAGGCCGGCGCCAGCTGCACCACCACTCGGCCGCCATTGTGCAGGTCGATCACCAGCAAATCGTCGGCCGGGATCGCCCGCCACGCGCCGGCCGGGGCCGCGGTGACGACGTCGGTGGGGGTCAGCCATTTCTTCGCCGGCTCGGCGGCAGCGGTCAGGACGAGGGCGGCGGGGACCAGGCAGATGGAGTAGCGCATGCGACCTTGTACCCCGGCGAAGGCCGGGGTCCAGTCCTGGGTTCCTGCATCCGCAGGAACACAGTAAGCGGCCGCAATGTATCTCGCGACGCTCATGCTGCTCGGCTCCGGCGAGCTCGGCCGCGAGTTCGCGATCGCCGCCAAGCGGCTCGGCTGCCGGGTGATCGCCTGCGATCGCTATCCCCGGGCACCGGCGATGCAGTGCGCCGACGCCGCCGAAGTCTTTTCCATGCTCGACGGGGCGGCGCTGCGCGCGGCGGTCGACAGGCACCGGCCCGACGTGATCGTGCCCGAAATCGAGGCGATCGACACCGGCACCCTGGCCGAGCTGGAGGAGCAAGGCTGGCGGGTCGCGCCCTCGGCCAGGGCCGCGCAGCTGACCATGAACCGCGACGGCATCCGCGACTTCGCGGCGCGCGAGCTCGGCCTCGTCACCTCCCGCTACCGCTTCGCCGACAGCCGCGAGCAGGCCGTGGCCGCGCTCGCCACGGTCGGTCTGCCCTGCGTCGTCAAGCCGGTGATGTCGAGCTCCGGCAAGGGGCAGAGCACCGCCCGGTCGGAGAAGGAAGTCGGAACCGCCTGGGACCATGCGGTCGCCAACATGCGCGGCGACCGGCCCAGCGTGATCGTCGAGGAGTTCATCCGCTTCGACAGCGAGATCACTTTGCTGACCGTCGCGACCGGCGCCGGCATCCTGTTCTGCCCGCCGATCGGCCATCGGCAGGAGGCGGGCGACTATCGCGAAAGCTGGCAGCCGGCGGCGATCCCGGAGGCAGCCCTGCGCTCGGCACAGGCGCAGGCGGCGCGGGTCGTCGCCGCGCTGGGCGGCCATGGGCTGTTCGGGGTCGAATTCTTCATCCGCGGGCCCGAGGCGATTTTCTCGGAATTGAGCCCGCGGCCGCACGATACCGGCATGGTCACGCTGATCTCGCAAGCGCCCAACGAGTTCGAGCTGCACCTGCGCGCCATTCTCGGCCTGCCGATCCCGGCGATCGAGCTGGCCGGTCCGTCAGCCTCGGCGGTGATCCTGGCGGAGGGCGAGAGCGATGCCTTCGCCTACGAGGGAGCCGGCGAAGCGCTGGCGCTCGGCGGCGCGGGCAGGCCGGTCGATTTGCGCCTGCTCGCCAAGCCGCGCGCGCTGCCCGGCCGCCGCATGGGCGTGGCGCTCGCCCGTAGCGACACGATCGAGGACGCCGTCGCCCTCGCCAGGCGGGCGGCCGCAAAGGTGCGGATCGTCGACAGGCCCTGAGCCGTTGAATTACCCGCAAGATCGAAGGAGGAGGACCAATGCCCGGAAAGCCGATCATCGCCCTTGCTGCCGTCCTGCTCGCCGCTTGCGGGCAGGAGCGCCAGGCCGAGCAGCCGGCGGTGCAGAAGATCGCCGTTCGGGGCGAGGCGCAGGAGCAGCTTCACCAGCTCGACGACCTCAATCGCGCGATCGGCCTGAAGCGGGCGATCTACGCGTCGGGCTCGCGCTGCCAGCGGGTGGTCAAGTCCGGCTTCGTCCAGCCTTACAACAATCTCGACATGTGGATGGCGGGCTGCGACGACGGCCGCGAGTGGGCGGTGTTCGTCGGGCCGGACGGCAGCGCCCAGATCCGGCCGTGCAACGAGATGCAGCAGTTGAAGCTTCCCGCCTGCGTCATCCGCGGCAAGGAGCAGGCGGCGCCCTAGCCTAGTCGCAGCGCCGCGTTTCCTTGTACTCGCCCGAAGCCGACTTCTCCCGGACGGTGACGCAATTGCCGTGGCGCACTTCCTCGCGCCAGCTGCCGTCGGGGTTGGTGACGCGATTGCCCTGCTTGGGCACGCGCTTGCCGTCCTTGAGCTCGTAGTTCCAGTTCTTCGGCGTGGGGCGGTCCTGGGCGGTCAGCGCGCCGGCGGACGCGGACATGCCGAGCGCCGCAGCGCCGACCATCACCGCAATGCGCGAAAACCTCTTCATCACACGACTCCTCACGGTCAGTGTCTAGCACTGAACATGTGAACGGGGGCTGACCTTTTTCAAGGGCGAGCCGAGGCGCAGCGCCGACGAACCGATGTAGCTGCTTACGTCTGGGCGTGGCCGTGCCGAGCGGGCCCAGGCCAAGCTCCCCCGGAGCTTAGCCCTGACGGCGCGCCCAGGCGAAGCTCCCCCGGAGCTTAGCCCTGGCGCGCTTTGAAGCGCCGGTTGGTCTTGTTGATGACGTAGGTGCGGCCGCGGCGGCGGATCACGCGGCAATCGCGGTGACGCGCCTTCAAAGACTTCAAGCTGTTGCGAATCTTCATGGCGCGCGCCTGTCTCTCGGTTCTCGTGTCTTCAAAATGCAGGAAGGCCGCCCAAGGGCAGCCGCTGGCGCGCCTCTAGCCGCGCGAGCGGCGGAAAGTCAAGCTGCACGAGGCGCCGGCGGCGCGCTATTGCCCCCCGACCGGGGAGTAGAAGGGCGCCCGCAGCATCGCCGCGAACCCATCGTAGATGGTCCTTGCCGCCTCGGCGATGGTGCGCGGCCGGTCGGCGCCGCCACGGGCGAAGAAGGCGACCGCTAGGCGGCGACCGTCCGGCAATGTCAGGAAACCGACGTCGGTGCTGTAGTTGGCAAGCGTGCCGGTCTTGTTCTCGACCTGCGCCCCGTAGGGGAGCAGTCCCCGGATACGGTTCTTGCCGGTCTGGCAGCGGCGCATCAGGTCGAGCAGATAGGCGCGGCTGCCGCCGTCGATCAGCTTGCCGGAGTCGATCCGCGCCAGCAGGTCGACCATTGCCCGCGGCGTGCTCGAATCCCGCACGTCGTAAAGATCGCGGCGGGCGCTGAGCAGCTGGGCGATGTTGCGGTCGATGCGAATGCCGCTCATGCCGTGCTGGTCGAGCCAGCTCTGCAGCACCTTCGGACCGCCAAGGTCGCGCAGCAGCAGGTCGGTCGCATGATTGTCGCTGCGGATGATCATCGCCTCCATCAGCGCGTGCGCCGAGCGCCCGGCGATGCGGTCGTCAAGGGAGCGGCGGCCATGTTCGACCTGGGCCAGATAATTGGCGGCAACGGCGATCTTCATCGTGCTCGCCATCGGGAAGGGCTCGTCGCCGCGGACACTGACGTATTCGCCGGTCCTGAGGTCGAGCGCGGCGACGCCGACGCTGCCGGAGCGGCTGCCGACGAGATAAGCGAGCTGTTGCTCGAGCGACTGCAGCCTGGGTGACGAAGCCGCCCATGCCGGCTGGGCGGCGAAGGCGAACAGCCATGCAAATATTGCGAACAGACGCATGTGTAGCCCCCGATTTCGAACCGGACGGGATTCAGCGCCGCAGCTGCGCATCTGTTCCCGACCTCAGTTTTCCGTCCCGGACGGGGAAATGCTGAACTCCCCGCCGCTGACCTTCTCGATCACCTGCTCATACTGCCGGGCAAGCTCGAGATGCGCCTCCCGCGCCTGGTCGGAGCCCGCCTCGTCGGCGCGCAAACGCTCCACCTGCTGCCGATAAAGAAGATAGTTGAGATCCCGGCCGGGCGCGTCATTTGCCATGCGTCCAGACAAGCGTTCGGATGGTTAACGGGAGATGAAAGACGCGGGGAAACGAGCGGCTGGAGCGGTGGACCGGGCCGGCTAGCGGTCGGCCCGCGGCTGGCCGGGCGCGAACGTGTCGCCGAAATAATTGCCGCGGTACCAATATGGGCGCCGGTCGGCGTCGGCGAGCGCCCGCGCGATGCGGTAGTTGAGCTCCGCGTAGCGGGCGGCGGCGCGCCAGTTGATCGGCTGCGACAGATCGTCGCGCACCGAATGATAGGTGGTGGCGAAGAAATGGTCCCACTTCGCCTTGCCGCCGTTGGCGTAGCCGGTGAACAGCAGGATCGCCGGGACCCCGCGGGTGACGAAGCGGTAATGGTCCGAGCGCACGAAGATCGACTGCTCGGGCATCGGGTCGGGCGACACCTTCATGCCCATCTCGCGCGCCGCCTGCTCGACGTTGCGGACCACGGTCGAATGCTCGGCCCCGAAGGCGATGACATCGGCGATGTCGTAGAGCGGCAGCGGCATGTCGAGGTTGACCCCGGCGACGATGTTCTCGATCGGGACCGTCGGGTGCGCGGCATAATAATCAGCCCCGAGCAGCCCGAGCTCCTCGCCGGTATGAGCCATGAACAAAAGCGAGCGGCGCGGCTTCCTGCCCGACGCGACAAAATGCCGTGCCGCCTCGATCAGGGTCGCGATGCCGGCGGCATTGTCGAGCGCGCCATTGTAGACCGCGTCCTCGCCGGGCTTCGCGTCCTTCTTGAGCCCGAGATGGTCGAGATGCCCCATCAGCGCGACATGCTCGCGCGCCAGCGCCCGGTCGGCGCCCGGCAGCAGCGCGATCACCGCCGGGCTGGTGAAGTCCTGCCATTCCGAGGTCGCATCGATCGCCAGCCGCGGCGCGAGAGCGAAGCCGCGCGGCCGCGCGCCGCCGCGCTCCGCCTCGGCGCGGACCTGGGCAAGGCTGCGCGCAGCGCCGGCGAACAGCCGCTCGGCCAGTGCCGGTGACACGGCGGCGTTGAACTGCAGCCCGGGCGGCGTGCTTCCCGACCGTCCCGCCGCGTCGACCCAGTCGACCAGCGGCGAGCGGGTGAAGCGCTGCAGGCGGTCCGGGCGGCTGCCCTGCCCGGCGCGGACACCGATGTCGATGAAGCCGATCGCGCCCTTGGCCGCGGCGACCTGCGGCTTGGTGGAGGACAGATGGGCGGCAATCTCCGTCGGAAGACCGCTGGGCATGCCGCTGAAGGCGACGACGGTTTTGCCGCGCACGTCGAGCCCGGCATAATCGTCGAGGCCGAGCCGCGCGTCGGACAGGCCATAGCCGACGAACACCAGCCCGCTGTTGATGCTGCGCACCTTCTGCAGGTGACTTGGCGCGATCGCGATCTCGGCGCCTTGCGCGAGCGCCGCCGGCTTGCCGCGCTCGATCAGCTGGATGGTGGGCGCCCTGGCGTGGGTGGCGCGGCGGAACGGCACCTGCTGGTACCAGCTGCCGCCCTCGCCGCCCGGCTGAAGCCCGAGCGCGCGGAACTGGCTGGAAACATAGGCAGCGGCGATGGCATGGCCGCGCTCGCCGGTGGCGCGGCCTTCGAGCAGGTCGTCGGCCAGGAACTCGACATGGGCGCGCACCCGGTCGTCGGCGGTGGCGTCGCGGGCCGTGGGGGCGGCCGGGGCGGCGCCGCCGAGCAGCAGCGCGGCAAGCGGCGCAACGAAAGCCAGTGCTCGGTTCACGCCGGTCGGTTCCCTAGAGCTTGCGCTCCCATGCCAGCGCATGGGCGACGATGGTGTCGATGCTGTCGAAACGCGGCGTCCAGTCCACTGTTTCGAGGAGCGCGCGATTGCCGGCGACGAGCTGCGGCGGATCACCGGCGCGGCGCGGCTTGAGCTCACGGCGCAGCGGCCGCTCGACCTGCTTGTCGAGCGCATCGAGCACTTCGAGCACCGACAGGCCGCGGCCGTAGCCGCAGTTGAGCACCAGATTCTCGCCCGGCACGGCAATCAGCCGCTCGAGCGCGGCGACATGGGCGGCGGCGAGGTCCGAGACGTGGATATAGTCGCGGATGCAGGTGCCGTCCGGGGTCGGATAGTCGGTCCCGAACACGTCGACATGGTCGCGCTTGCCGCACGCCGCCTCGACCGCGACCTTGATCAAATGGGTCGAGCCGCGGCCGATCTGGCCCGCGCGCCCTTGCGGGTCGGCGCCGGCGACGTTGAAATAGCGCAGCGCGCCATAGTTGAACGGATGCGCGGCCGAGGCGTCCGCGAGCATCCGCTCGGTCATCAGCTTGGACGCGCCGTAGGGGTTGATCGGCAGAGTCGGGTCGCTTTCGGCGATCGGCACCCGCTCGGGCGCGCCATAGACCGCGGCGGTCGAGGAGAACAGGATGTGCCTGACGCCGGCGGCCAGCGCCGAACTGATCAGGCTATGGCTGGCGAGCGTGTTGTTGCGATAATATTCGAGCGGCTTTTCGACCGATTCCGGGACCACGATCGATCCCGCGAAATGCATGATCGCCTGGGTGCCCTGCTCGGCGAAAATGCGGGCGGTCAGCTGAGCGTCGGCAATCGAGCCCTCGTAGAAGGGGACTCCGTCAGGCACGACGTCGCGCCTGCCGTTGGACAGATCATCGACGACTGCGACCGGCCAGCCGGCGTCGCCGAGCGCGAGAACGGCATGGCTGCCGATATAGCCGGCGCCCCCGGTGACGAGGACGGGCGGCCTGGTAGGAGACGGGGACATGCCGCGCGGCTAGCGGAGCCGGGAGCCGAGCGCCACCCCGAACCGCCCAGCCCATGGCCGGGCGCTCGACCTCTGCCGTCAGGGCGTCAGGTCGAGCGCCGGCACCACACGCGTATATGGCAGTCCCGCCTCGTCGTTGAGGCGCCTGACCTCCTCGTCCGAGCCGGCTTCGAACAGGCACATGCAGCGGCCGTCCTGCGGCGCGAACGTCGTCCGCAGATAGCGGATGTCCGTTCCCGCCTGCCGCATCTCGCCGGCCTTGCCGATCGCCGCCTTCTGCGCCGCGGCGAGATCTTCCATGGCGATCCCGTTGAGATCGCGCTCGACCATGAACACCGACATCCTTGCGTCCTCCTCCTGTTGTCGAAGGGGAAAATACCGAGGCCGGGGATGCGCCGACAGAAGAAGTGGGGCATTGTCGAACAACCGACGGTTATCGATCTGCCGCCGGACGATCGGGAGGCACTCCCATGGAGCTGTTCCAGATTCGCTACGTGCTCGCCGCGGCCGAGACGCTCAACTTCACCCGGGCGGCGGAGCGCTGCAACGTCTCGCAGCCTGCGGTCACCAAGGCGGTGCGAAAGCTCGAGCAGGAGCTCAAGGCGCCGATCTTCAGCCGCGAGGGCAAGCGCATCCGCCTCACCGAGCTCGGGCGGTCGATCCTGCCGAGCTTGCGCCAGATGCACGAACAGTCGGAGCGGGCCCGAAGCATCGCCCGGGAGCACCGGCTGCTCGACAAGGTGCCGGTGCGGATCGGCGTGCTGGCGACGATCGGCCCGGTCCGGATCGCGCGCTACCTCGCCAGCTTCCAATCGAGCCACGAGGGCGTCGAGGTGGAGGTCGCCGAGGCTTCGCTGCCCGAGCTCCTGACCCGGCTGGACGGCGGCGCGCTCGACCTGGCGCTCGTCAACCCGTTCGAGGGGGTGCCCGCGAGCTTCCACGTCCGCCCGTTGTACACGGAGAATTACGTTGCAGTGCTGCCGCCCGAGCATCCGCTTGCCGCCGG
This sequence comes from Sphingomicrobium sp., assembly GCA_035540875.1. Taxonomy (GTDB): domain Bacteria; phylum Pseudomonadota; class Alphaproteobacteria; order Sphingomonadales; family Sphingomonadaceae; genus Sphingomicrobium. The sequence goes on from DATLFV010000153.1 coordinate 22,314, forward strand.
CAATGTCGTCCAGCTCAAGGACCTGTCGAAGCAGCCCTACGTCGACCGCCTGTCGTGCGAGATGCGCGAGATGTTCGCTGCGGTGTGCAAGGACAATGAGGTCGAGCTCTACGCCAGGTTCCGTTCCGAGCGCGAGGATTGGGTGCAGGCGATGGTCCTCGCCCGCATCGGCATTGCCGTGATGCCGGAATATTCGCTGACGGTGCCGGAACTGGTGCAGCGGCCGATCATCGATCCGGCGATCAACCGCACGATTGCCATGCTGAGCGTCCCCGGGCGGCCATTCAGCCATGCCACGGAGGCGCTGGTCCGGACCGCCCAGGCGTTCAAATGGTCGTGAGCAATGATCCCGGCGCCGGCCTCAGCTCCCTGGCGGAACTTACCAGCAGCTGCGGACCGCCTCGACCAGCTTGGTCTCTTCGGCCGGGTCGCGGCGGGTGAGGAACAGCTGGACCTCGTTGCGCTGCTCGCCGGCAGTGAAGCGAATCCGGTAGGGATTGGACACGCCTTCCGCGCCCGCGTTCGAGATGCGCGCGCCGCCGCCCGAATTGGGAACCATCCACCAGGGGCGGGCCTGCCGCTCCTGCGTGTTGGCGAAGCAGCGGCTGAACTCCTGCACCGAGCGCTCGGTGGCGCCCTGGACCACCGGGCCTTCGGCCGCGGGAGTGGTCGCCTGGGCCGCTGCGCTCAGCAGCAGTGCGGTGAGAAACATCGGGTACCCCCAAAATAACGAATTGGTTTTGCTTGGTTAACTCGCGGGAAACCAAGTGGTTGCCGATGCAGGGAAAAATATGTGGCGCGGGGCCTCGCGACGCCCTGCCGACGACCCTGGCCGCCGCTCGTGCGGCGTTTGCCTGATCGGCGGGCGCGCACTATCAGGCGCGGCGAAATCCCATCGCTGCATCTTCCAAAGGGCCCCATGACACTTACGATTTCGAGCGCCTTCGACGCCGGCAACATCCGCGTCCTGAAGATCGACGGAGCCACCGCCGACCTGGAGATCGTCAAGGACCACAAGTCCGACTTCTACCAGTGGTTCCACTTCCGCCTCGCCGGAGCGGCCGGCAAGGAAGTGACGCTGCGCATCGTCAACTGCGCCGGCGCCGCCTACCCGCACGGCTGGCCGGACTATAAGGCCTGCCTGTCCTTCGACCGCGAGGAATGGGTCCGAGTCGAGGACACCAGCTATGCCGACGGCATCCTGACCATCCGCCTGACGCCGCCCAGCGACTGCGTGTGGCTGGCTTATTTCGCCCCTTATTCGATGGAGCGGCACCACGATCTGGTGACCTCGATGGCGGCGCTCGACGGCGTCGACTATCGCTCGCTCGGCAAGAGCCTCGACGGCCAGGACATCGATTGCCTGACCATCGGCGAGGGACCGCTCAACGTCTGGCTCTACGGCCGCCAGCACCCCGGCGAGACCATGGCCGAATGGTGGATGGA
>DATLFV010000154.1:0-30789 GCA_035540875.1 Sphingomicrobium sp.
ACGGGGGACATACTCCGCTCCGGGTGGAGGCGGGCAGTGATTCAACGTTCGCGCGGTTCCTGCAAGCGCTTTCGCCAGCGGGCCAGGGTTGGCTTGGCGGGCCGGTGCCGCCTGCGGCTAGGCTGGAGGAGCCTCAGCCCCGCCTGGAACGCTAGGGCCGGTACGGGCTTTCTGGTGGCGTGGCCTCCCAAGCTCCGAACCGCCGCAATTCGCCGGCCTTGCTCGTCTGCCTCACCTTGCTGTCCGCGCTTGGCGGCGGGATGGTCGCCAGGATGCTGCCGGTCGACCAGGCATCGACGCGGCCAGCAGAGGGCGCGCCGCCTCTTGCCTTCAACCCGACGCACAGCCTGTCGCCGCTGGTGCGCAAGACCGCGCCGGCGGTGGTCAACATCGCCGTGCTGCAGCCGTCGCCGGCGCTGCAGAACCCATTGCTGCGCGATCCCTTCTTCCGCCGCTACATGGGCGTGCCCGACTCCGCCCTGCAGCCGGCGATTTCCGCCGGCTCCGGCGTCATCGTCGATGCCGAGCGCGGTCTCGTCGTCACCAACTTCCACGTCATCCGAAACGCGACGGCCGTCGAGGTCGGCCTTCGCGACGAACGGCATTTTGCCGCGGAACTGCTGGCGGTGGCGCCCGAACTGGACCTCGCCGTCCTGCGGATCGACGCCCGGCGCCTGCCGGCACTGCCGCTGGGCGATTCTTCGGCCCTGTCGGTTGGGGACTATGTGGTGGCGATCGGCAATCCCTTCGGCCTGGGGCAGACGGTGACCGCCGGCATCGTCAGCGCCACCGGCCGGGGCCTTGGCGGCAGCGACCCGCGCCGCTTCATCCAGACCGATGCGCCGATCAACCCCGGCAACTCGGGCGGGCCGCTGATCAGCACGAAAGGCGAGATCGTCGGCATCAACTCCGCGCTGATCAGCCCCAACCAGGGGAACGTGGGCATCGGCTTCGCCATTCCGTCGAACGTGGTCCGTGAGGTGGTCGCACAGGCAATCAGGACGGGTTCATAACCTATTCGGTGTTTTCAACCGATGCATGTAGCCGCTACTCTCGCTCAACAGCTCGCTCAGCCCCCCTTGAAAATCAGACGACCTGAAACCAAATAGGTTGAGCCAAGTGCCTAAGGGCTTGGTGTTCCGGAGGGCGCCCGCTCTCTTGGGCGTCCTCCTCAAGTTGCTCAACAGGAGGACTGACATGAGAACCGCATTTGATCTTACGCCGTTCCGCCGTTCCTCGGTGGGCTTCGACCGGCTGTTCGATCTGCTGGAGAACGGCACTGCGCTCCTCAATGGCGAAACCTATCCTCCGTTCGATCTCGAGCAGGAGGGTGAGGACCGCTATCGCATCACGCTTGCAGTCGCCGGCTTCCGCCCGGAGGAGATCGACCTCACGGCGCAGCAGAACATGCTGATCGTCACCGGCCGCAAGGCAGACCAGAGCGAGAGCGGACGATACATCCATCGCGGCATTGCCGCCCGTTCGTTCGAGCGTCGCTTCGTGCTTGGCGACCATGTCGACGTTCGCAGTGCCGAATTGACGGACGGCCTGCTGAGGATCGAGCTGGTGCGCGAAGTGCCCGAGGAGATGAAGCCGAAGAAGATTCAGATCGGCAGCGCTTCCGAAGGGCAGCAGCAGCGCCTTGCGGACCAGCAGCAGTCCGCGAACCACAATGAGCGGGAGGCGGTCGCCGCCTGATCGCGGTCCGGCAACAGCTGGACGGTCGGCCGCCAGGCGCGGCCGGCCCCCCGCGACTTGCAACCATCGGAACGAGAAAGGAGACGAGAAATGGCCATGCGTGACCTCATTCCCTGGGGACGCCAGAACCAGGCGACTCCCTCGACCATGATGACCGACCGTGACTGGAGCCCGCTTGCGAGCTTCCGCCGCGAAGTCGATCGTCTGTTCGACGACATGTTTCGCTCGCCAGTGCTTGGCGGGTTCGGCAGCGGCATGATGAGCAGCTGGCCGACCATCGACGTCAAGGACGAGGAGCGCGAAGTCGTCGTCACCGCCGAAGTGCCCGGCATGGAGCAGAAGGACGTCGAGCTGCTGCTCGACAACGGCATGCTGACCATCCGCGGCGAGAAGAAGGGTGAACGGGACGAGCGCGGCTATTCGGAGCGCTGGTTTGGCCGCTTCGAACGGCAGATCCCGCTCCCGAGCTCGGTGGAGGAGGAGAAATGCACCGCCGAATTTCGCGACGGGCTGCTCACGATCCACCTGCCCAAGAGCGAGGAGCGCGAGAACCGCAAGCGCATCCCGATCAACGCGCAGACGAGGCACTGATGTTCGGACGCGCCCGGGCTTCGGCCCGGGCTGCCTCGCAGCAACGAGAGGAGCCAAGGATGTTCATCGCGACCAACAGGAAATTGGTAGCCATTGGCCTGGGATTTGCCGGCGCCGCCGTGCTCCTGGTTCCGGCGCTGCTCGGCTTCGCATTGCCGACCGTCGGCACGGTCAGCAGCAACATGATCGGCGTGGTCATGATGCTGACGGCCGCGGGCATCGCCTATGGCAATCTGGCATTCTGGTCGGCGCTCGCGCTGGGCGCTGGAGCATGGAGCCTCGTGGCCCCGGTGCTGCTCGGCTTCTACGATGGCGGGACGGCCTTCTGGACGCACATGGGGGCCGGGTTCGCCTGGATGTCCGCCGGCCTGGCCGGTCACGAACTGCTGGCCAGGGAGCGACGGTCCTAGGCGGCGAAAGCGGCGCGCCGGCAGGTTCGCTCCGCCCCTTTCCTGAGAGCTGACCGGCTTATTCCGCCGCGGGCGGCTGTTCGTCCTGGACCTTGCCGCGCTTGCCCTTGGACTTGCCGGCCTTGGGCGCTGCCGGCGTGATCTCGAAGGCCGGGGCATTGTCCTTGATGCGGACCTTGACCTCGCCGCCGCTCACCAGTTTTCCGAACAGCAATTCCTCGGCGAGCGGCTGCTTGATCTTCTCCTGCACCAGGCGGCCCATCGGCCGGGCGCCGTAGAGCTTGTCGTAGCCGCGGTCGACCAGCCACTGGCGCGCCTCGTCGTCGAGGTCGATGTGGACCCCGCGGTCGGCGAGCTGAAGCTCGAGCTGGAGGATGAACTTGTCGACGACGCGGCTGACCACCGCCGGCGGCAGGTAGGCGAACGGCACGATCGCATCGAGCCGGTTGCGGAACTCGGGCGTGAACATCTTCTTGACCGCATCCTCCTGCGCGTCCTCGCGGCTCATCGCGCCGAAGCCGATGCTCTCGCGCGCCATGTCGGCGGCGCCGGCATTGGTGGTCATGATGAGGATGGTGTTGCGGAAGTCGACGGTCTTGCCGTGGTGGTCGGTGAGCTTGCCGTTGTCCATCACCTGCAGGAGGATGTTGAACAGGTCCGGGTGCGCCTTCTCGATCTCGTCGAGCAGGAGCACGCTGTGCGGGTGCTGGTCGACGGCGTCGGTGAGCAGGCCGCCCTGGTCGTAGCCGACATAGCCTGGAGGCGCGCCGATCAGCCGGCTGACCGAGTGGCGCTCCATATATTCCGACATGTCGAAGCGCTGCAGCGGGATGCCCATGATGGTGGCGAGCTGGCGCGCGACCTCGGTCTTGCCGACGCCGGTCGGGCCGGAGAACAGGTAGTTGCCGATCGGCTTGTCGGGATCGCGCAGGCCCGCGCGGCTGAGCTTGATCGCCGAGGACAGCTTCTCGATCGCCATGTCCTGGCCGAACACGACGCGCTTCAAGTCCGCCTCGAGAGTCTCGAGCTGGCGCTTGTCGTCGGTGGAGACCGACTTGGGCGGGATCCGGGCCATGGTCGCGACCACCGCCTCGATCTCCTTGGGGGTGATGACCTTCTTGCGGCGCGACGGCGGCACCAGCATCTGCATGGCGCCGACCTCGTCGATGACGTCGATCGCCTTGTCGGGCAGCTTGCGGTCGTGGATGTAGCGCGCCGACAGCTCGACCGCGCTCTTCACCGCGTCGGGCGTGTAGCGGACGCCATGGTGCTGCTCGAACGAAGAGCGCAGGCCAGCGATGATCTTGATCGTGTCCTCGATCGTCGGCTCGTTGACGTCGATCTTCTGGAAGCGGCGGAGAAGCGCGCGGTCCTTCTCGAAATGATTGCGGAATTCCTTGTAGGTGGTCGAGCCGATGCAGCGGATCGTGCCGGAGGACAGCGCGGGCTTGAGCAGGTTCGACGCGTCCATCGCGCCGCCCGAGGTGGCGCCGGCGCCGATCACCGTGTGGATCTCGTCGATGAACAGGATGGCGTGGGGCAGCTTCTCGAGCTCGCCGACCACCGACTTCAGCCGTTCCTCGAAATCGCCGCGATAGCGGGTGCCGGCCAGCAGCGAGCCCATGTCGAGCGCGTAGATCACCGCCGGCTTGAGCACGTCGGGCACGTCGCCCTCGATGATCTTGCGGGCGAGGCCTTCGGCGATGGCGGTTTTGCCGACCCCGGGATCGCCGACGTAGAGCGGGTTGTTCTTGGAGCGGCGGCACAGGATCTGCACCGTGCGGTCGACCTCGGGCATGCGGCCGATCAGGGGATCGACCTTGCCCGCCCTGGCCTTCTCGTTGAGGTCGACGGTGAACTGCTTGAGCGCCGACTCCTTCTTGCCGTCGGTCTTCTCGCTCTTCTCCTCGGTGCTCGCGACCTCGCGCGTCTCGGGGGGCGTGTCGCCCTTGCCGACGCCATGGCTGATGTAGGTGACGGCATCGAGCCGGCTCATGTCCTGCTGCTGCAGGAAATAGACGGCGTAGCTCTCGCGCTCCGAGAACAGAGCGACCAGCACGTTGGCGCCGGTGACCTCGTCGCGGCCCGACGACTGGACGTGCAGGATGGCGCGCTGGACGACGCGCTGGAAGCCGCTGGTGGGGGTCGGGTCGGTGCCGCTGTCGGCGACCAGAGCGCCGAGCTCATTGTCGAGATATTGCTTGACCGTGGCGCGCAGCTCGTCGCGGCTGACGCCGCAGGCGGCCATCACCTTCGACGCATGCTCGTCGTCGACGAGGGCGATCAGCAGATGTTCGAGGGTCGCATACTCGTGCCGGCGGCGGCTGGCTTCGCCCAGCGCATTGTGCAGGGTCTGTTCGAGTTCGCGGGCGAAACTGGGCATTTGGAAAACAACTCCCCGCCCCCTGAGAGCCAGCGGGCTTCACCGGACAATGTCATATGCGAAACGCCGCCAATCAAGGGCGGGTTCACTTCTTATCCCCAGTTATCAAATGCGGGATGTGTCCCGGCTGAACGGAGCCTCAGGACTTCCTGAACAGCTCGTCGGCGATGGACCGGTGGGTCTGCGCGCGCTCCATGTGCGCCTGGACGCGAGCGATTTCCGCCTCGAGCGCCGCCACGCGCGCCTCCAGCTCCTCGATCGAGAGGGGATCGAGATCCTGGCGCGCCAGTTCGGTCAGCGGGTCGCCCGGCTTGCTCGGGAAGAGATCGTCGAGATCCATGGGCGAATCGTTGACCCATGGGGGCGGCATGTCAATAAGCCGCGGCATCGTGAGCCAGGCGAGTCCCGTCATGAGGGCGCTGGTCGCCCCCCAGCCCGACGGCGCCCAGCAACTGGCGCTGGTCGAGCGGCCGGTGCCGCGGCCCGGGACGGGCGAAGTGCTGATCGCGGTCGTGGCGGCGGGGGTCAACCGGCCCGACATATTGCAGCGGCGCGGGCTCTATCCGCCCCCGCCGGGGGCGCCGGACATCCTTGGGCTGGAAGTGGCGGGCACGGTGGTCGCGGCGGGCGAGGGCGCGGCCCACCTGGTGGGGGCAAAGGTCTGCGCCCTGGTGGCCGGGGGCGGCTATGCCGAATATTGCGTGGCGCCGGCGGGCACCTGCCTGCTGGTCCCGGACGGACTCAGCCTGATCGAAGCCGCGGCCATGCCCGAGACATTGTTCACCGTCTGGGTCAATCTGTTCGAGCGCGGCTTTGCCGCCGACGGCGACTGGGTGCTGGTCCACGGCGGCACCAGCGGCATCGGCACCATGGCGATCGCGCTCGGGGCATTGTTCGGGCTCAAGGTGATCGTCACCTGCGGGTCGGACGAGAAATGCGCACGGGCGCTCGAGCTCGGCGCCGCGGCGGCGATCAATTACCGTACGCAGGATTTCCTTGCCGAGGCCAAAAGGCTGACTGGCGGGGCCGGGGTGGCGGTGGTGCTCGACATGGTCGGCGGCGACTATCTGCCGCGCAACCTGGCGGCGCTTGCCGACGACGGGCGTCACGTGTCGATCGCCTTCCAGCGCGGCGCCAAGGCGGAGATCGCCATTCCCGAGGTCATGCGCCGCCGGCTGACGCTGACCGGATCGACGCTGCGGCCGCGCTCGACCCAGTTCAAGACGATGGTTGCCGACGAGATCCGCCAGACGGTGTGGCCCTTCGTCGAAGGCGGGCGGCTGCGGCCGGTGATCGACAGCCGATTCCCGCTCGAGCGCGCCGCCGAGGCCCATGCCCGGATGGAAGCCGGGAGCCATGTCGGCAAGATCGTGCTGGAAATTGTTGCCCCGGGGGCCGCAGAGGCGTAGATCGCCCGGCGTGCGGCCGTTCCGAGAGGGGCGGCCCTATTCATTTGTAACCGAGAGGCCGCCCCCGTGTCCCAGCCCCTGATGCCCCATGCCACCGCTTCCTGGCTGGTCGAGAATACCAGCCTGACGTTCGAGCAGATTGCGGACTTCTGCGGGCTTCACATCCTCGAGGTGCAGGCGATCGCCGACGACACTGCGGCGACCAAGCTGACCGGCCGCGACCCCCTTCGCTCGGGCGAGCTCAGCCACGAGGAAATCGAAAAGGGGCAGGCGGACCCCGACTACAGGCTGCAGATGCAGAAGGAGCCCGACCAGGTGCGCCGCACCCGCGGGCCGCGCTACACGCCGGTCAGCAAGCGCCAGGACAAGCCGGACGGCATCGCCTGGATCATCCGCAACCATCCCGAGGTCAGCGACGGCCAGATCAGCAAGCTGATCGGCACCACCCGCACCACCATCGCCGCGATCCGCGACCGCAGCCACTGGAACATGGCGAACATCACGCCCAAGGACCCGGTGACCCTGGGCCTGTGCTCGCAGCGCGAGCTCGACGCCGCGATCGCCAAGGCGGCCAAGGCGGCGGGCATGGCGGCGCCGACCGACAGCCGGCTGGAGGGCGACCGCGAGGCCCTGATCGAGCAGCTACGCGCCGAGCGCGAGCAGCACGTCCGCGACGCCGAGGCGGCGCTGGCCGGCGCCGGCGACGAGGATCTGCGCGACGAGATCGTCCCGGGCATTCGCGACCCGTTCAAGAACACGCCGATCAGCTCATAGTCCCTGCCTTGATCTGCCCGCTGCCTTGATCTGAGCGCATGGCCGGTTCAGAACCGCTGCCGATGGATCCGTACACGCCGCCTGCCGCCGAGATGAGCTTCGAGGATGCGCTCAGGCGCCTCGAGGAGATCGTCCGCACGCTCGAGAAGGGCGAGGCGCCGCTCGACCAGTCGATCGCCCTCTACCAGGAGGGCGACCGGCTGAAGCGCCATTGCGAGGCGCGGCTCAAGGACGCCCAGGCGCGCATCGAGCAGATCGCCTTCGGCAGCGACGGAAAGCCGGCGGGGGTCAAGCCGTTCGATGCCGGTTGAAACCATCGTCCGCGAGGTCGGCACATTCGACGAAGAGTCGCGCCGGGTCTCGTCCGCCATCGACGAATTTTTCACTGGCCTGCTGCAGCCTCCCGGCGACGGCCGCGAGCGATTGTTCGAGGCGATGCGCCACGCCGCGATCGGCGGCGGCAAGAGGCTTCGCCCATTGCTGACGGTGGCAGCCGCGCGGCTGTTCGCGATCGACCCGGAACGGGCGCTCCGGGTCGGCGCGGCGATCGAGGCGATCCACGTCTATTCGCTGGTCCACGACGATCTGCCATGCATGGACGACGACGACATGAGGCGCGGCAAGCCGACCCTGCACAAGGCCTTCGGCGAGGCCGAGGCGGTGCTCGCGGGAGACAGTTTGCACGCGCTCGCCTTCGAGGTGCTTGCCCACCAGGCGACCCATGAAGACCCGTTCGTGCGCGCCGAGCTGGTGCTCGAGCTGGCCAAGGCCGTGGGGCCGGCGGGCATGGCCGGCGGGCAGATGCTCGACCTCGCCGCCGAGGGCAAGGGGCTCGACCTGGGCGAGATCACCCGCATGCAGCAGCTCAAGACCGGCGCGCTGATCGAATATGCCGTCGAGGCGGCGTGCATCATGGCGCGGCTCCACCATGATGCGCGCACCCCCTACCGCGGCTATGCGCGCAACATCGGCCTGGCCTTCCAGATCGCGGACGACCTCATCGACCATGAAGGCGACGCCACGGCGGCGGGCAAGCGCACGGGCAAGGATGCGGCGGCGGGGAAGGCGACCTTCGTGTCACTGCTCGGTCCGGAACGGGCGCGCCAGCAGGCGAGCCTGCTGGTCGAACAGGCGATCGAGCATCTCCAGGAGCATGGCGAGGAAGCCGATCTGCTGCGCGCCATCGCCCGCTTCGCAATCGAGCGGAAGCATTGAGCATGGGCAGGCAGGCGGTGCGCGTTGGTGTTTATCCGGGGACCTTCGACCCGCTCACGCTCGGCCATCTCGACATCATCCGCCGCGGCGCGAATCTCGTCGACAGGCTGGTCATCGGAGTGACCACCAATCCGTCCAAGGAACCGATGTTCTCGCTTCCCGAGCGGCTGGCGATGGTGCGGCGTGAAGTCGCCGGCGTCCCCGGCGAGATCGCGGTCGTGGAGTTCGACTCGCTGCTGATGGACTTTGCCGAGGCACAGGGCGCGAGCCTGATCCTGCGCGGGCTGCGCGCGGTCGCGGACTTCGAATATGAGTATCAGATGGCGGGCATGAACCAGCAGCTCAACGACCGCATCGAGACGGTCTTCCTCATGGCCGACGTGTCGCTGCAGCCGATCGCGTCAAGGCTGGTGAAAGAAATCGCCCGCTATGGCGGGGCGATCGACAAGTTCGTGACTCCGGCAGTCGCCGCCGACGTCGCGGAGCATCTGGCAGCGCGGCACTGACCGCGGGGGAGTGGGGACCATGGTGAAGGTGAGACTGGGGCTGGCGCTTGCCGGCCTGGCGCTGGCGTCGGCGGCAAATGGGCAGGCCGCGCCCGCAGCAGCACCGCTCAGCATCGTTGCCCCCGCAGAGGTGGCAGCCAATCCCGCCAACCGGCTGACGCTCGAGCTGTCGAACGGCGGCAGCGTCGTCATCCTGCTGCGCCCCGACGCCGCGCCCGGCCATGTCGAGCGCATCCGGACGCTTGTCAGAAGCGGCTTCTACAACGGCCTCACCTTCCACCGCGTGATCCCCGGCTTCATGGCCCAGGGCGGCGATCCCAAGGGCACCGGCGAGGGCGGGTCCCCGCTTCCGGACCTCAAGGCCGAGTTCAACGGCCTGCCGCACCTGCGCGGGACGATGGCGATGGCGCGCGCCCAGGATCCCGACAGCGCCAACAGCCAGTTCTACATCATGTTCGCGCCGAGGAGCTCGCTCGACAATAATTACACGGTGATCGGGCGAGTCATCGCGGGCATGGACGTGGTCGACCGGATCGCGGTCGGCGAACCGCCCGAGGAGCCGACCAGGATCGTTAGGGCCACCATCGGCGGCTGATGCGCTTCTCGTCCTTGCGAGCGTAGCTGAGCAATCCACAAGGCGATGCGCCAATCCGGATTGCTTCGTCGCTTCGCTCCTCGCAATGACGGCGTCCTATGCGCGTCGACCTCTTCGACTTCGACCTTCCGCAAGACCGGATTGCCCTGAGGCCGGCACGGCCGCGCGACAGCGCGCGGCTGCTGAAGGTCCAGGGCGGCGCCATCTTCGACCACAATGTCGGCGACCTGCCGCAGCTGCTGCGCGCGGGCGACGTGCTGCTGTTCAACGACACCAAGGTGATCCCGGCCCAGCTCGAGGGCCGCAAGGGGGAGGCGCACATCGGCGCCACGCTGCACAAGCGCGAGGGCCTGCGCGAGTGGTGGGCGTTCGTGCGCAACGCGCGCCGGGTGAAGCGGGGCGACCGCATCGATTTCGGTCAGGGGGTTGCCGCGTCCGCGGTCGACAAGAGCGATGACGGCGCGGTGCTGCTGCATTTCCACGGGGAGGAGCCGGTCGAGCTGCTGCTAGAGCGCGCCGGGCGCATGCCGCTGCCGCCCTATATCGCGAGCAAGCGTGCGGCCGACGCCGACGACCGCGCCGATTACCAGACGATGTTCGCACGCGAGGAAGGGGCGGTGGCGGCTCCGACCGCGGCGCTGCACTTCACCGAGCGGCTGCTTGCCGCGCTCGACGATCGCGGCGTCGCACGCGAGACGTTGACGCTCCACGTCGGCGCCGGGACCTTCCTGCCGGTGAAGGCCGCGGACACCGAGCAGCACCGGATGCACGCCGAATGGGGGCGCATCGACTCCGCCACCGCCGAGCGGCTGAACGCGGCGCGGGCGGCGGGCGGGCGGCTGATCTGCGTCGGCACGACGTCGCTGCGGCTGATCGAAAGCGCCGCAGAGGAAGACGGCAGGATCGCTGCGTTCGAAGGCGATACGGCCATCTTCATCACACCGGGTTACCGCTTTCGCGCGGTCGACGGGCTGATCACCAACTTCCATCTGCCGCGCTCGACCTTGTTCATGCTGGTCAGCGCGCTGATGGGGCTAGACGTCATGAAGTCGGCCTACGCCCACGCCATCGCCGGAGGTTACCGCTTCTACAGCTATGGCGATGCCAGCCTGCTGCTGCCTGGCAAGGCGGCCGCCTAGCCGCTAGCGGCCGTTCTGCGCGACGTTCTCGGCGAGATTTTCGCCCGCGTCGCGGATGCCCTCGGCCTGGTTCTCGAGGATCTCTTCGGTCACCTCGTTGCTAGCATTGTCGGCCGCCGCCTCGAAGGCTTCTGCGGCATTGTCGGCATTGGCCTGGATATTGTCGGCCTGGGCTTCCTGCGGGCTCTGCTGGCAGGCGGCGAGCGCCCCGAGCCCGATGGCGACGGCAAGCGAGCTGATCGTCTTCATGTCGTTCCCCTTGTCCCCGGAGCCTGTTCCGGGTCCCGCCTATACGCGTCCCCGCGCAATAATGTTCCGGATGCGAAATGCTCGCGATCCAGCGATGCGGCACTACGGCGGTGCTGATGGGCACGGCCGAAGATCCGCTCCGCCGCTTCCGCCTCGTGCGCGAAGAAGGGGACCGGCGAGGAGAGGCGAAGCACCAGCCAGCCAAGCAGGGCCGACAGCAGGGAACCGGTGAAGATGCCGATCTTCGCGGCGTCGACCTGTTCAGGCTGGTCGGGGAAGGCGAGCGCGCCGATGAACAGGCTCATGGTGAAGCCGATCCCGCACAGCAGCGACGCGCCGTAGATCTGCGGCCAGCTGGCACCTTCGGGCCGGCAGCACAGGCCCGCCGCCGAGCCGAGGCGGATGGCGGCGAACACGCCGACCTGCTTGCCGAGGAGCAGCCCGAGCGCGACCGCCAGGGGCAGAGGCTGGAGGATCGAGCCAAGGCCGCCGCTCAGCGCCACGCCGGCGCTGACGAAGCCGAACAGGGGGACGATCCCGAACATCGCCCAGGGGTGGATCCTGTGCTCCAGATGCTCGAGCGTCGATTCCTTTTCGCCTTCGCCGAGCGGGATGGTCATGGCCGCGGCAACGCCGGCGATGGTCGCATGCACGCCGCTGGCGAGCACCAGAATCCACAGCAAAGCGAAGCCCATGAGATAGGGCCAGGCGCGGCGCACGCCGAGGCGGTTCGCCGCCCACATGCCGGCCATCGTCAGAGCGGCCATGCCGAGCGCGGCCAGGTTCAGCGTCTCGGTATAGGCGATGGCGATGATCGCGACCGCCCCGACGTCGTCCATCACCGCGATGCTGACCAGCAGCAGCTTGACCGCCGGCGGCGCGTGCCTGCCGAGGATCGCCAGCAGGGCGACGGCAAAGGCGATGTCGGTCGCGGCCGGGATCGCCCAGCCGCGCGCCAGGGCGGGGTCGAACCCGGTGACGGCGAGGTAGACCAGAGCCGGCAGGGCCATTCCGGCGATGGCCGCTATCACCGGCAGCCGGCGCATGTCCGGCGTCGACAGCCGGCCTTCGAACCATTCCCGCTTCACCTCCATGCCCACCAGCAGGAAGAAGATCGCCATCAGGCCGTCGGCAACGAAGGCGTGCACCGTCAAAGGGCCGACGCGCGGCAGGACCGGCCCGAGCTTCAGGTGCAGCAGCTCTTCATAGGCATGGTGCAACGGCGAATTGGCGGCGCCCAGCGCCAGCGCCGCGGCAAGGATGAGCACCAGCCCCGCCTGGCGTTCGCGAGCCGTCTGTTCGGCAAGGGTCGCGGCCATGCCGTTCCTATAGTCGATCACGCGCGACACGTCAGGAGCGGGTCGCTAGGAGCGCCACCCGTGACCCGTTTTGCCTTCACTATCGCCGCGACCGACGGCGTCGCCCGCGCCGGGACGATCGTCATGGAGCGCGGCGCAATCCGCACCCCCGCCTTCATGCCGGTGGGGACGGCGGCGACCGTCAAGGCCATGCGCCCCGAGGAAGTGCGCGCGGCGGGCGCCGACATCATCCTCGGCAACACCTATCATCTGATGCTCCGGCCCGGCGCCGAACGGGTGGAGCGGCTCGGGGGGCTTCATGGCTTCATGGGCTGGGAGCGCCCGATCCTGACCGACAGCGGCGGCTACCAGGTGATGAGCCTGTCCGAGCTGACCAAGGTCAGCGAGGAGGGCGTCGCGTTCAAAAGCCACCTCGACGGCAGCCGCCACATGCTCTCCCCCGAGCGGTCGATCGAGGTGCAGCGGCGGCTAGGCGCCGACATCGTGATGCAGTTCGACCAGCTGGTGCCGACGACTGCCGAGCGCCGCGACCAGGTTGCGGCAATGGAGCGGTCGGCGCGCTGGGCGAAACGGTCGCGCGAGGAGTTCGACCGCGGCGGCGAGCATTCCGCGCGCGCGGCCCTGTTCGGGATCCAGCAGGGCGCGCTCGACGAGCAGCTGCGCAAGGCCTCGGCCGAAGCGCTCATCGACATCGGCTTCGACGGTTATGCCGTGGGCGGGCTTGCGGTGGGCGAGGGGCAGGAGGCGATGCTCGGCTGCCTGGACTTCGCGCCCCGCCAGCTGCCGGCGGACAAGCCGCGCTATCTGATGGGTGTCGGCAAGCCAGACGACATCGTGGGCGCGGTGCAGCGCGGCATCGACATGTTCGACTGCGTGCTGCCGACGCGCTCGGGGCGCACGGGCCAGGCGTTCACCGCCGACGGGCCGCTCAACCTTCGCAACGCGCGCTTTGCCGAGGACCGGGAGCCGGTCGAGCCTGGCTGTCCGTGCCCCGCTTGTGCACACTTCTCGCGCGCCTACGTCCATCATCTGGTGAAATCGGGAGAGATCCTGGGCGCGATGCTGATGACCCAGCACAACCTGTGGTTCTACCAGCGGCTGATGCAGTCCCTGCGCGATGCCATCGCCGAGCAGCGGCTAAGCGCGTTCGCCCGGGCGTTCCTGGCGCGCTACCGAAAAGCCTAGCCGGCGCTCTTCGACAGGAAGGAGGGCATCGGCCCGTTCCAGGCGGGTGCGAGGTCCTCGACCACGAGCGAGCGCTCGTGCTGGACGTGCGGCTCCGCCTCCGGCTCCCTCTCGGGGCGCGGCTGCGGCTTGTCGGCTGCTTTCGGCGGCTTGCGCTCCGAGCGCGCGCGGGACGGTCGTTTTTCCTCGGCCCGCGGCGCCTGGCGCTCGCGCGGCTGCTCGCGCCTTGCTTCCTCGGCAGCGGGAGCATCGGCGGCTTCCGCCTTTGCCGCGCCGCCGACGCGCGCGATCTTGAAGCCGGTGAGCTTCTCGATCGCCGCCACCGCCTCGGCATCCTCGCGCGTGGCGAGGGTGATTGCGATGCCCTTCATGCCGGCGCGCCCGGTGCGGCCGATGCGGTGAATGTAATCGTCGGGCTGCCACGGCACGTCGAAATTGACGACATGGCTGACGCCCTTCACGTCCAGACCGCGGGCGGCGACGTCGGAGGCGACGAGGATGTTGATCTCGTCCTTCTTGAAGCGGTCGAACTCGGCGATGCGATCGGACTGGTCCATGTCGCCCTGGATCTGGCCCACCGAGAAACCGGAGCGCTTGAGGCTGGTCGCCAGCTCGCGGACCGTGGTCTTGCGGTTGCAGAAGACGATCGCGTTCCTGAATTCCTCGTGGCGCAGCAGGTCGCGCAGGACCTCGCGCTTCTTGTCGCCGCGGACTTCGACCAGCCTTTGCTCGATGTTGACGTTGGCGGTCGCCGGCCGCGCGACTTCGATCCGCCTCGGGTCGGTCAGGAACTTGGCGGCAAGCTTCTGGATGGGTGGCGGCATGGTCGCCGAGAACAGCAAGGTCTGGCGCGACTTGGGCAGCTTCGAGCAGATTTCCTCGATGTCCGGGATGAACCCCATGTCGAGCATCCGGTCGGCCTCGTCGATGACCAGCAGCTCGCAGCCGGTGAGCAGGATCTTGCCCCGGCTGAACAGGTCCATCAGGCGGCCCGGAGTGGCGATCAGCACGTCGACGCCCTTTTCCAGCGCCTTGACCTGGTCGCCCATCTGAACGCCGCCGATCAGCAGCGCCATCGAGAGCTTGTGATACTTGCCGTACTTGTCGAAATTCTCCGCAACCTGCGCCGCAAGCTCGCGCGTCGGCTCGAGGATCAGGCTGCGCGGCATCCGGGCGCGGCTGCGGCCGTGGCCGAGGATGTCGATCATCGGCAGCACGAAGGCGGCGGTCTTGCCGGTGCCGGTCTGGGCGATGCCGATCAGATCCTTGCCCATCAGCACCGAAGGCACGGCGCCGCGCTGGATCGGCGTCGGCTCGTCGTAGCCGCTTTCGGACACGGCACGCAGCAATTCGTCGGAAAGGCCGAGGTCGGCGAAACTCATTCAGGGATCCGGATATGAACAGGAAAGCGGCGTCTCACGCGCCGCTGAAGGGCAGCGGCTAACGCGCAGCCGGCAAAAATGTCAAGGAGACTGGCGTTTTAGCCGCGGCACCAGCAGGTTGAAACCCTCGATGCGGCAGCTTCCGCCCATCCGCGAGTAGATGAGGTCGCGACCCGCGCACAACTGCCCGTCCTGCGGCTTCAGATAGAAACCGCCGTAGAAATCCAGGGCAGGACAATCGTTGGCAAAATTGGCGCGGACCCTTTGCTGCCTCCCGAGCAGGATGTCGACCTTTTCCGTGCTCGACAGCATCGCGCCACGAATCGCGCGCACCGGCATGCACCGCAAGGCGCGTCCCTGCTGCCATTCGATGTGCGCCTGTTGCGGCGGCTGGACGGGAACGCGCAGGATCAGCTCGTCCTGCTGCACGAGCATGGTCATCGCCGGCGGCGAGAAGGCGGCGGCGCTGGCAGGGACGACGACCGCCGGCCGCGACGGGGCCGCCGTGACCGCGGCAAAGCCGACGAGCAACGGAAACAGCGCAAGGATGCCCGACAGGCTCATTGGGGAAATGCCATGATCGCACCGCGCTTCGCAGCCAGGGCTTGAATGCGCCATGAATTGCCGCGGCACCGGCAGCCGGTCCGCCGCCGCGGCCTTGCCAGACGCCATCCCGGACAATAGAGCGCTTGTTCCGCGGGACGACCGTGCCGGCGCGAGATGCCCTCGCCGACGGCCGCGCCCGCGATCCAGGAGAGAATGAGACCATGGCGACTGCCGCGCCGAACCAGGGACTGCCGCTGTTCTATTCTGAGCTCGAGCCGCTGAACCTTACCCAGCATGGCAAGATGCGCATCCGCGCCATCGACAAGGCGCCGATGCTCGCCGACACGCACGCCATCCCCGCGACGGTCGATGAATTCGCCTTGCTGCAGCGTCACTTCCCGATCGTGTTCTCGGTTGGCGACACGCCGGTTCCGCTGGTGTTGATGGGCCTGTCGGATGGCATCAACGTATTCCTGGACGCCGATGGCCGTCTCAAGGACAGCATGGTCTACGTGCCCGCCTACATGCGGCGTTACCCGTTCCTGCTGGCGCGCCTGCGGCCGGACAGCGACGAGCTGTCGCTGTGCTTCGATCCGACTTCGGGAGCGGTCGGCGACTTCGAGGACGGCGAACCTTTGTTCGACGGCGATGAGCCGAGCAACGCCACCAAGGCCGTGCTCCAGTTCTGCGAGCAGTTCGAGGCGGCCGGACAGCGCACCGGCGCCTTCGTCGAGGAGCTCAAGCAGTCGGGACTGCTGATGGACGGCGAGGTCGCGATCCAGCCGGAGGGTGCGCCGCAGCCGTTCATCTACCGCGGCTTCCAGATGGTCGACGAAGAGAAGTTGCGCAATCTGCGCGGCGACGAGCTTCGCAAGATGAACCAGAGCGGCCTGCTGGCGCTGATCTTCGCCCACCTCTTCTCGCTGACCCAGATCCGCGAGATCTTCGCGCGCCAGGTGGAGCAGGGCAAGGGCCCGGTAATGGCGCAGGAGCTCGCCGCCGAAGCGTGACGCACGCGCGCCGGACCGAGTTGAACTGGCGGGACGCTCGGCCCACCTTGGGCATGAGCCGGGCACGGCTGCCGCGCACTCCCTTCACGGCAGACGCGTTCAGCCCCGGACCCTGACGGGGTGCGTTCCTCCCTGGACCTTGGCCGCCCCGGCATTGTTCGGGGCGGTCTTTTTCCGATGAGCGACTGCGGCGCGCGGCAGCTAGCCGCCCTTACTCGGCGGCGGTGGCGAGATGCTGCCGGTCGAGCAGCACCCGGCCCAGTTCAACCACCAGCGTCTCCACCAGGCAGGCGATGCGGTCGAAACCGTCGCCCGGGGCCTTGAGCCGCGCGTCGAGATAGAGGCGGCGGTCGAATTCGAGCTGCAGCGCATGAATGGAGCGCAGCGGCCGGCCATGGCGCTCGATCACGTGCCCGCCCGCGAACGGGTCGTTGAGTCCAGCCTCCAGCCCGGCGTTGCGGACGAGCTGCACGGCCTGCATGCTCAGCCAGGACGCTGCGCTCTGGCCGTGGCAGTCGCCGATGACGACCGGGGGCACGCCGCGCGGCGGCGGCGGCATCGAGTGGCAATCGAGCAGCAAGGCGCAGCCGAAGCGCGCATGCAGCGCCGACAGCTGATGTGCGATCGCCTCGTGATAGGGGCGGTGCGCCGCGGCGAGGCGCGACTCCAGCTCCGCCGGGGAGATCGCCCGCCGCCACAGGTAGCCGTGCTGCTGGGTGCGGCCCGGGACGATGCCGAGGCCGCCACGGGCACGGGCGCTGAGGCGGCGCGGGCGAACCCCTTCGACCACGGAGGGATCGACATCCTCTTCGCCGCGGTTGCAGTCCACCGCCGCGCGCGGGGCAAGCGCGATGACCGCTCCCGCGCCGCGCCCGAGCGCCCGCCAGACCAGCCGGTCGACGAACGGGTCCTCGAGCGTTGACAGCGCAGCGCCCCCGCCGCCGGCGAGCCGGATCAGCCAATCGGGATATTCGCGGCCGGAATGCGGGACCGACAGAAGCACCGGCAGCGCCCCGCGCGGGGGCTGGACGACGGGGCTTGCAAGCGCAGGCGAATGGGGCGTCACGGGTGCGATGCGTCTCGTTCTAGGACGATGATTGGGCCGGTCAACGCACGGAAAGGCAGAAAGGCGGCTGGAAAAAATTAAGCGCTGCGGGCATATGGTGCAGGCATGCCGAGAATCCTGCTGGCTGAAGACGATACGTCGATGCGCGAATATCTGCAGCGCGCGCTGAGCCGTGTCGGCTATGAAGTCAGCGCCGTCGGCTGCGGAACCGAAGCCATGCCCTTGCTCGAGAGCGAGCGCTTCGACCTGCTTTTGACCGACATCGTAATGCCGGAAATGGACGGCATCGAGCTCGCCCAGAAGGCCAGCGCGATCGACCCCGGGATCCGGGTGATGTTCATCACCGGCTTTGCGGCGGTGGCGCTCCAGGGCGGGCGGACCGCGCCGGAGGCCAAGCTGCTGTCCAAGCCGTTCCACCTCAAGGACCTGGTCGCGGAAGTCGACCGCATCTTCCAGACCGAAGACCAGCACGGCCGCCTGTAAAGAGCGGCTTGAGGCGCAGAGCTTCCGCAACAGCCCGACCGCTCCAAAGGGAGGGGCGGCTGCCGGACTGGCCGGCAACCGCCCCCTGACGCTGCACCGAGCCCTTGGGCTTACTGATATTCGGCAGTCAGCTCGAACGGCGCGGAATAGCTGCCGTTGGGCTGGCTGGCCGCGATGTTGAAGGTGCCGCCGACGCCGACGAAGAACGCCGCCGTCGAGTTGATCGTGCGGTCGGTCTGGTTGTTGTTGTCGAGCACCATCTCCTCGACCTCGATGATGTCGCTGGGGTTGCTCTCGCTCACCAGGACCGAAGGCGCCTTGAGGGTAAGAACAACGGGCTGGAACGCGGTTCCCGCGCCGCCGAACAGGCCGCGCTGACCGGGGTAATTGGGAACGCCGGTGACTCCGCCGGTCGTCGTGCGGGCGCTGGTATCGGCATTGATCGTGACCGTTCCCGCCGTGCTGCTGGCAATGACGGTACCGAAATCGAGGTCTTCAATCCTGGTCAGCGTGAGCGGCTGAAGGATGACGCCATGCGCCTTGGCCTGGGCCGAGGCGGACACGGATTCGGCCGCTGCCGGCGCTGCCGACAGAGCCGCCGCGGCAATCGCCGCAAGACTAAACATTTTCTGCATCTTGGTTCCCCACGAAAAAACTGTCGAGGAGAGCGGGAATAGGGTTTCGGTCTCAAAATGGATTGAATGTGCGTGGTTTAACGCCCGTTCACCCTGTTCATAGGCAGTGGCGGGGCCGTGCGTGGCAGGATCGGCCGGAGATCATCCGCACATCAGGCCGAGGCTTGCGCCCGCCCGGCGCCCCGCCTAAATGCCCGCCTGAGTGGGCGTGTAGCTCAGTGGTAGAGCACTGTGTTGACATCGCAGGGGTCGCAAGTTCAATCCTTGCCACGCCCACCATTTTCCCTGGTCTGTCGAGCGGCGCCGAACCGGGCGCGATGCCATCCCTGACCTAGCGCGGCTTGACGAACTTGAGGGTCATCCGGTCGCTTTCGCCGATCGCGAGGTAACGCTCGCGGTCCTTGTCCTTGAGCCTGAGCGCCGGCGGCAGGGTCCACACGCCGTCCGGCCAGTCCGCCGTGTCCTTCGGGTTGGCGTTGACTTCCGACGCGCCGGCGAGGCGGAAGCCGGCCGCCTCGGCCAGCCGCCGGACAGTGGAGGTCTTGATGTAGCCGCTGTTGCGCTCGCGCTCGTCGCTGGCGGATTCGGGCAGGCGGTGGTCGACCACCCCGAGCACGCCGCCGGGCTTCAGCATGGCGAACATCTGGCGGAACGCCTCGGCGCTATAGTCCTGCTTGTCGTCGCGGCCCGACCCCATCCGCCAGTTGTGGACGTTGCGGAAGGTCAGGACGACGTCCGCCGTGCCGTCCGGCACCCGCGTGGCATCGGCGCCGAACGCCGGGAAGGTGAATGCGCTCAGGCCCGCATAAACCGTCGGATGTGCCTCCTGCAGCCTGGCGACGCCGCCGAGCTGGCCGTTCATGGTGGCCAGCAACAATCTGCCGCCGCCACCGGCGAGGTAAGGGGCCAGGATCTCGGTGTACCAGCCGCCGCCAGGCCAGATCTCCACGACCGTGTCGCTCGGGCGCACGCCGAAGAAGGACAAGGTCTCGAGCGGGTGGCGGTAGCGGTCGCGCGCCAGGTTTGCCGGCGTGCGCGTGGGCGCCGCAATCGCCGCCTGAAGCGCGCTCTGGTGCTGGGCAGTGAAGGCCGGCGGCGGCGGCGCGGCGGCGCTACAACCGGCAAGCCCGGCGGCGAGGAGGAGAATTGCGAGGCGGCGGCTCATTCGGTTGCTCCCACTGAAGAGGGGGGCGGAATGGCGGAGCCTCCTCGCCGACGCAAGCCATGCTTTGGGGCAGCCGCGGGCACGAAGAACGTTGCGGAGGAATCCCGCACCGCTCAACTTCATGCTTGCTCCAAGGCGCTACAGGCACGCCTCCAGATACGGCTGGTCGAAGCCGAACTGCTTGGCCTTGTCGAGCGTGTAGGGGCGCAGGCCCATCGAGCGATATTCGCCGATGATCTTCCCGTCCGCGGTCTCGTCGAGATATTCGAACTTGAACAATTCCTGGGTGACGATGACCTCGCCCTCCATTCCGATCACCTCGGTGACGTTGGTGGTGCGGCGGGAGCCGTCGCGCAGGCGCTTGACCTGGACGATGAGGTCGACGGAATCGGCGATCTGGCGACTAATCGCCTCCTTGGGGATCTTGATGTCGCCCATCATCACCATGTTTTCCATGCGCGCCAGGCACTCGCGCGGGCTGTTGGAGTGGAGCGTCGCCATCGAGCCGTCGTGACCGGTGTTCATTGCCGCCAGCAGGTCGAAACATTCCTGGCCGCGGATCTCGCCGAGGATGATGCGGTCGGGACGCATGCGCAGCGCGTTGATGACGAGGTCGCGGATGGTGATCGCGCCCTGGCCCTCGAGGTTGGGCGGCCGGGTTTCGAGCGGCAGCCAGTGCGGCTGCTGGAGCCGAAGCTCGGCCGCGTCCTCGATGGTGATGACGCGCTCGCCCGGGTCGATCATCTTCGACAATGCGTTGAGCATGGTCGTCTTGCCCGAGCCGGTGCCGCCGGAGATGATGACGTTCATGCGGCTGGCGCCGGCGATCTTGAGCACCGTCGCCATCTTGTCCGACATCGAGCCGAAGCCCTTCATCATGTCGAGCGTGATCGGCTTTTCGGAGAACTTGCGGATCGAGATGGCGGTGCCGCGCAGCGACAAAGGCGGGATGATGACGTTGACGCGGCTGCCGTCCTGAAGGCGGGCGTCGGCGAGCGGCGTCGTCTGGTCGACGCGGCGGCCGACCTTGTTGACGATGCGCTGGGCGATCTGGAACAGGTGCTCCTCGTCGCGGAACTGGATCTGCGCGAGCTCGAGCTTGCCCTTGCGCTCGATATAGGTCTGGTCGGGACCGTTGACCATGATGTCGCTGACCGCCGGGTCAGCGAGCAATTCCTCGAGCGGCCCCAAGCCGAGCAATTCGTCGACCAGCACCTTTTCCAGCGCGAATTGCTCGCGGCGGTTGAGGTTGATCTTGAGCTCGGTGAGAACCTCGCTGATGATGGGCCGGAATTCCTCCGCGAGCTCGTCCTTGCTCAGGGTCGCGGCGGCTTCGGGGTCGACGCGCTCGAGCAGGCGCGGCAGCACCTGCTCCTTGATGCGGTGGACGGAGGCTTCGAAGCCCTCCGAGCGGCTGCTCGCGTTTTCGCTGCTCGCGTTCTGGCGGCTGTTGAGCCGGTCGAGCGCGCCCATGCTGCCGGGACTGCTGTGGGTGGTTTCGAACGCCGGCGGCTCCGTAGCGGGCGCAAGCTCCTCGAGCGGCGGGAATTGCTCGCCGCCTCCCGCGCTGCTGCCGCCGGGTCCGCCTTTCATCGGCCTAGCAACGCCGAAATTCGGACGTCCGCCGCCGCTGCCGATGCCGTTCCGCTTACCGAATGCGTTCATGCCTGATCCTGCCGTCCCCGCGGTCAACGGCAAGGGTGAATAGCCATGAAACTTTTAAGAAAGGTTGATGGGCCAGCCGGAGCCGACCCATCTGGACCGGCTTAGCCCGCACTTTCCGCAAGCACCGTCAGGCCCTTGTCGCTGACCTCGGCGAAGCCGCCGCTGACGCGGATGCGCTCGGGCTCCGCGCCGGCGGAGCGGAACACGGCGAGTTCGCCGTCGCGCAGCGTGCTCATGAACGGCGCGTGCCCGGCGAGCACGCCGAACTCGCCCTCGCTGCCGGGAACGACGACCATGTAGACGTCGTCGGACATGACGAGGCGCTCGGGGGTGACGAGCTCGAAGCGAAGATTGGCCACGGGCGCCTACGCAGCGTCGGCGGCGAGGCGCTCGGCCTTGGCGACCGCTTCCTCGATGCCGCCGACCATGTAGAAGGCCGCTTCGGGAAGGTGGTCATACTCGCCGTTCACCACCGCCTTGAACGAGCGCACCGTCTCCTCGACCTGGACGAACTTGCCCGGGATGCCGGTGAACACTTCGGCGACGTGGAACGGCTGGCTGAGGAAGCGCTGGATCTTGCGCGCGCGGCTGACGACGAGCTTATCCTCTTCGGACAGCTCGTCCATGCCGAGGATGGCGATGATGTCCTGCAGGCTCTTGTACTTCTGCAGCGTCTCCTGGACGCGGCGGGCGGTGTCATAATGCTCCTGGCCGACGACCGCCGGCGTGAGCACCCGGCTGACCGAGTCGAGCGGGTCGACGGCCGGGTAGATGCCGAGCTCCGAGATTGCGCGGCTCAAGGTCGTCGTCGCATCCAAGTGCGCGAACGAGGTGGCCGGGGCCGGGTCGGTAAGGTCGTCGGCCGGCACGTAGATCGCCTGCACCGAGGTGATCGAGCCCTTGTTGGTCGAGGTGATCCGCTCCTGGAGGGCGCCCATGTCGGTGGCCAGAGTCGGCTGGTAGCCCACGGCCGAGGGGATGCGGCCGAGCAGCGCCGACACTTCCGAGCCCGCCTGGGTGAAGCGGAAGATGTTGTCGACGAAGAACAGGACGTCCTGGCCTTCCTGGTCGCGGAAATATTCGGCCTGGGTCAGGCCCGACAGCGCGACGCGGGCGCGGGCGCCCGGCGGCTCGTTCATCTGGCCGAACACCAGCGCGACCTTGGAGCCCTCCGGCGTCGGGTTGCCGTCGGCGTCCTTGGCGATGACCCCGGCCTCGAGGAACTCGTGGTAGAGGTCGTTGCCCTCGCGGGTGCGCTCGCCGACACCGGCGAACACCGACACGCCGCCATGGCCCTTGGCGATATTGTTGATCAGCTCCTGGATCAGCACGGTCTTGCCGACGCCGGCGCCGCCGAACAGGCCGATCTTGCCGCCCTTGGCGTAGGGCGCGAGCAGGTCGATGACCTTGATGCCGGTGACCAGGATGGCGGCTTCGGTCGACTGGTCGACGAAGGCCGGGGCTTCGGCATGGATCGGCGCCATGATGTCGCTGCCGATCGGGCCGCGCTCGTCGATCGGTTCGCCGATCACGTTCATGATGCGGCCGAGCGTCTTGGGGCCGACCGGCACCTCGATCTGCGACCCGGTGGCGCGCACCGTCTGGCCGCGGGTCAGGCCGTCGGTCGAGTCCATGGCGATGGTGCGCACCGTATTCTCGCCGAGGTGCTGGGCGACCTCGAGCACCAGGCGGCGGCCGTCGACGTCGGTCTCGAGCGCGCCGAGAATTGCCGGCAGATCGCCTTCGAATGCGACGTCGACGACGGCGCCAATCACCTGCGCTACGCGCCCGGTGATGTTGCTGGGCGTCGCGACGGCGGGTCCGGAGCCGGTGCCGGAGGTCGCGGCGGCCTTGCGGGAGCGGGTCTTGGGTTCGGCGGCGGCGGTGGCCATGGTCTAGTCCTTCTTCGCGAATATCAGAGCGCTTCGGCGCCCGAGATGATCTCCACCAGCTCGGTCGTGATCGCGGCCTGGCGCTGGCGGTTGTACTGGATGCTGAGGCGGTTGATCATGTCGCCGGCATTGCGCGTGGCATTGTCCATCGCCGTCATCTGGCTGCCGTAGAAGCCGGCGGCATTCTCGAGCAACGCCCGATAGACCTGGATGGCGACGTTGCGCGGCAGCAGCTCGGCGAGGATCTCCTCCTCGTCGGGCTCATATTCGACCGCGGCGCTGGGGCCGCCGGTTGCCGGCCCCGCGTCGTTGGCCGGAAACCGCACGGGGATCAGCTGGTCGACCGTCGGCTCCTGCACCAGGGTCGAGCGGAAGTTGGCATAAGCGAGGTGGACGACGTCGATGCCGTCGGTGGTGTAGAGTTCGGTCACTTCCTTGGCGATCGCCTGGGCGTCGGCGTAGGTCGGCGCCTTCATGTGGGTCGTGTCGTACTGGCCAATGATCGCCTTCGGGTAGAGGCGCTGGATCACCGGCCGGCCCTTGCGGCCAACGAGGTAGAACAGCACGGTCTTGCCCTCGGCGATCAGCGCGTCGGCCTTGCGCCGGGCGGCGCGCACGATGTTGCTGTTGAACGCGCCGGCAAGTCCGCGGTCGCCGGTGGCGAGCAGGATCAGGTGGGTCTGGTCGTTGCCGGTGCCGGCGAGCAGCTTCGGGCTCTCCGGGCCGATCGTTACTCGGCTGGCGAGCGAGGCGACGACGTTAGCCATGCGAACCGAATAGGGGCGGCCGGACTCGGCGCCCTGCTGCGCGCGGCGCAGCTTGGCCGCGGCGACCATCTTCATCGCCTTGGTGATCTTCTGCGTCGACTTCACCGAGCCGATGCGGTTCTTGAGGGCCTTGAGGCTCGACATGGGCGCTTACGCGAACTGCTTGCCGAACTCGGTCAGCGCGTCCTTGAGCGCCCGGGCGGTGTCGTCGTCGAGCGCCTTGGTGTCGCGGATCTTGGCCAGCACTTCGGGCTTCTCGGTGCGCAAATAGCTCAGCATCGCCGCTTCGTAGCGGGTGACGTCGCGGGTCTCGACCGTGTCGAGGAAGCCCTGGGTGCCCGCGAAGATCGAGGCGACCTGCTCCTCGACCGGCATCGGCTGGAACTGGCCCTGCTTCAGAAGCTCGGTGAGCCGGGCGCCGCGGGCGAGCAGCTTCTGGGTGGAGGCGTCGAGGTCGGAGCCGAACTGCGCGAAGGCAGCCATCTCGCGATACTGGGCGAGCTCGAGCTTGATCGAGCCGGCCACCTTCTTCATCGCCTTGGTCTGCGCGGCCGAGCCGACGCGGCTCACCGACAGGCCGACGTTGATGGCCGGGCGGATGCCCTGGTAGAACAGATCGGTCTCAAGGAAGATCTGGCCATCGGTGATCGAGATGACGTTGGTCGGGATGTAGGCCGACACGTCGCCGGCCTGGGTCTCGATGACCGGAAGCGCGGTCAGCGAGCCGTTGCCGTTGGCGTCGTTCATCTTGGCGGCGCGCTCGAGCAGCCGGCTGTGCAGGTAGAAGACGTCACCCGGATAGGCTTCGCGGCCCGGCGGACGGCGCAGCAGCAGCGACATCTGGCGGTAGGCGACCGCCTGCTTGGACAAGTCGTCGTAGACGATGACCGCGTGCATGCCGTTGTCGCGGAAATATTCGCCCATCGCGCAGCCCGTGTAGGGCGCGAGGAACTGCAGCGGCGCCGGCTCGGATGCGGTCGCGGCGACGACGATCGAATATTCCATCGCGCCATTTTCCTCGAGCGCGCGGACGATCTGGGCGACGGTCGAGCGCTTCTGGCCGACCGCGACGTAGATGCAATAGAGCTTCTGGCTCTCGTCGTCGCCCTGGTTGGCGGCCTTCTGGTTGATGAAGGTGTCGAGCGCGACGGCGGTCTTGCCGGTCTGGCGGTCGCCGATGATCAGCTCGCGCTGGCCGCGGCCGATCGGGACCAGCGCGTCGAGCGCCTTGAGGCCGGTCTGCACCGGCTCGTGCACCGATTTCCTCGGGATGATGCCGGGTGCCTTGACCTCGACGCGGCGGCGCTCGGTGGCATCGATCGGGCCCTTGCCGTCGATCGGGTTGCCGAGAGCGTCGACGACGCGGCCGAGCAGGCCCTTGCCGATCGGCACGTCGACGATCGAGCCGGTGCGCTTGACCGACGATCCCTCGTTGATCTCCGAGTCCGAGCCGAAGATGACGACGCCGACATTGTCGGCCTCGAGGTTGAGGGCCATGCCCTTGGTGCCGTTGTCGAACTCGACCATCTCGCCGGCCTGGACGTTGTCGAGGCCGTGGATGCGGGCGATGCCGTCGCCGACCGACAGCACGGTTCCGACTTCCGAGACCTCGGCATCGGCCGAGAAATTCGCGATCTGGTCGCGGATGACGCGGGAGATTTCAGCGGCGCGGATGTCCATGATTAGCCTTTCATCGCAGTCGCGAGACGGTTGAGTTTGGTGCGGATCGATGCGTCGATCATCTGGCTGCCCAGCTTGACGACGATCCCGCCGAGAATGGCGGGGTCGACCTCCGCATCGATGGTGACGTCGCGGCCGGCGCGGGCGCGCAATTGCGCCTTGAGCTGCGCGACCTGGTCGTCGTTGAGGGGAAATGCGCTGATCACCTCGGCCGTGGTCTCGCCGCGATGCTCGGCGGCGAGGCGGCGAAAGGCGCGGATCACCGGCAGCAGCTGGTTCTTGCGGCCGTTGCGCGCGAGCACGGCGAGGAAATTGCCGGTGATCGGGTCGAGGTTGAGGCTCTGCGCGACCGCGGCGAAGGCGCGGCCGGCCTGGTCGCGATCGACCAGGGGACTGGCGACGAGCTCGGCGAAATCGCGCGAATCGACCATTGCCTGGCGCAGCGCCTCGAGGCTGCGCTCGACCGAGTCGATCTGGCGTTCGTCACGCGCAAGGTCGAACAAAGCCGAGGCGTAGCGCCCCGCTAAGCTGGCCTGAATGCCGCCGGATGTCTCCACGCGCCCAAAAGCTCCAAGAATCGAGTTGCCCATATGCGAAAGGAGGCGTGTCCGCGGCCGTGAAAACCGCACGCCCCGATGGGTTGGCGCGCCCCTAGCAGGGGGGTCGAAGCGATGCAAGGCGATGCGCACGCAGCAGCGCGCTGCGTCGGCAAGCGGCGGGATGCGCACGGCGCACGACCGGACTATGACAAGCCTATGCTCATGCGCATCATCGGTCCTGACGAGCCCTCGGCCTGGCGCGACGGCGGGCGGGGCGAGACGATCCGCTGGACCGTGGCAGCAAGCGCGCTGGGCCCGATGCTGCTGGCGGCAACGGCAAAGGGCATTTGCCGGCTGAGCTTCGACGAGGACGAGCAGGCGCTTCGGCGCATCTTCCCCAACGCGACCCTGGTCGAGGACGACGGGTCGATGGCCCGGCTGGTCGCCGGCGCGGTGGCGGCGGTCGAACGCCCGCTCGAGGCGCCCGACCTGCCGCTCGACGTTGCCGGCACCGCCTTCCAGGAAGCGGTGTGGCGCGAGCTGCGCAGCATCCCGCCGGGCGAGACGCGCTCCTACGCGCAGATCGCCGCCGCGGTCGGCAAGCCGGGCGCGGTTCGGGCCGCGGGCAGCGCCAATGGATCGAACCATGTCGCGGTGCTGATCCCATGCCACCGCGTGGTGCGCAGCGACGGCAGTCTCGGCGGCTATGCCGGCGGGCTGGAGCGCAAGCGCCGGCTGCTCGAGGCGGAGGCGCGCAGCGCGGCGCAGGGCAGGCTCCTGCTATAGCGCGGGGGGCTTGTCGCCACGGCCGCCGCCTTGCAGGGTTCGCGCAATGAACGAGCAACGCACGGCCATTCCCCGCGATTCTCGGCCGATGGTGCGGAAGATCGCCGACTTTCCGCTGGTGGCAATGGTCACCGCTGTGTTGCTGCTGCTGTTCACCGGCCAGCTGGCGATTGCGGCGGGGCGGGCGCTGCCGCCGCTGGACCCTGAGCTCGCCCTGGTCGCCAGCGGCGCGATCACCGTCCTGCTGGTGGTCGCGGTCTACAAGCTTGCGATCCGCCACCTCGGTGAGAATCCGCGCGACGACCTGCGCGCGGAACATGCCGCGCGCGACCTGGGTCTCGGCCTTGGCCTTGGCTTCGTGCTGTTCTCGCTGATCGTCGGCACGGCCGCTGTTTTCGACGTCTACAACATCGTCGGCGAGGGCGGGGCAGGGCAGCTGGTCCGGATATTGGTCACCATCACGATCATCCCGGCGCTGGTCGAGGAGTTGCTGTTCCGCGGCATATTATTCCGCTGGCTCGAGGAGTTTGGCGGCAGCTGGTTCGCCTTGGCCGCGACCTCCGCTTTGTTCGGCCTCGCGCACATCTTCAATCCCAATGCCAGCGCATTGTCTTCCTTCGCCATTGCGCTCGAGGCGGGGCTGCTGCTCGGCGGCGCCTACATGCTGACTCGCTCGCTGTGGATGCCGATCGGACTGCACGCGGCGTGGAACTTCACCCAGGGGTTCGTGTGGGACGTGCCGGTGTCGGGCATCGACCAGCAGGGGCTGGTGGAGGCGCGGCTGTCCGGCCCCGAGCTGCTGTCCGGCGGCGCCTTCGGCCTCGAGGCTTCGCTGATCGCCATGCTGATCGCGACGGCGGCGGGCGCATGGCTGGTGCGGCGCGCGGTGCAGCGGGGCGAACTGGTGCGTCCGTGGTGGGTGCGGCGGCGGCTGGCCCGGGCGGCGCCGGTCGCTGCCGAGGCGCGCCGGGCCGGCACGCCGGACTAGCGGCCTTCGCCCTCCCCGTCGGGGGCTTCACCCGAGCTCAGCGCGCCCTTCACGTCGCCGGCATCGATCTTCTGGATCACCGCTTTGGCGGCATCGGCAAGCCGCCGGCCATGCGGATTGTAGGCGACCGGCTCGAGCCGGCGGCGGGCCTCCTTGATCTTGCCGTCGGCGAGATAGGCGCGCGCCGAGTTCATCCTGAGGCCGAGGTCCTGGGGCGCCAGATCCGAGGCATAATGAAGCGCGGCGATGGCGTTGGCGGTGGGCCGCACGCCCTGGTCGAGGAAGCTCTTGTAATATTCGAGCAGCGGCTCCGGATCCTCGGTATCGAGCTGGTTGGCAGCGATGAAGATCTTGCGAGCGGCGGTGAACAAGGCGTTCCGCTGCTCGCCGGCGGCGCTGCTCGCGCGGGCGGCCAGTGCGCGGCCCTTGTAGACCATCGCTTCCGGGTTGCGCGGATCCGCCGCCAGCGCCCGGTCGGCGGCCGCTTCCGCGGCCTGGTACTGTCCGGCGTCATATTCGGCCTCGGCGAGCGTCACCTGGACGAGCGGGTCGCCGGGGTGGGCGGCGGCAATGGCGCGCACCTTGGCGGCCAAAGGACCCGCCGTCGTCCGATTCACGCCGCGCTTGGATTCGATACGCAGCGGCATGACGGCGGCGGCCCCCGGGCTCAATCGAGCGATTTCGGCGGGCGCCGTGACGAGCGCATGCGCGGCAACCTCCAGCGTGGTCAGCCGCTTGCGTCGCAGATAGGCTTCAGTCTCTTTCTCGAGCTGCTTGAGATCGCCGAACGCCGCAACCGCCGCCTCGCGCGGCTTCACGCCCTTGCCCAGCGTGGTGACATAGCGGCTGAGCTGGCCCTGCCGCGAGGGCTCGAAAGTGAGGTAGTGGGCAAGCAGCCAGCCACGCCCGTAGATTGCCTCGCGCTGCTCCTGGCTGAGCTTGCCGTAGTCGCCTGTGATCAGCAGTTCGAGCGGCAAGGGGTTGCCGGAAAACAGGCCCCAGGCGCGGTGCACCGGCGCGGCACCGAGCACCACCGATCCTTTCTTGTCGAAGCGCGCGGTCGCCATGAACTCGGCGAAGCCTTCGACGAGCCACTCCGGGAACACGGCTTCCGAGTGGCTGAGCATCAGGTGGTGGGCATATTCGTGGAACAGGATGTTCTCGGCACGCTCATGCTCGCCCCCGGCAGTGCGCGGCACGAAGGCGATCGAGCCCGACGCGCGCGGCACGTAGAAGCCGCCGATCATGCCGCTCTTGTCATTCGCCAGGCGCTGCACCGCGGCTTCGCTGTTCACCATGAAGACGGTCAGGCGATTGCCGTCGCCGATCTCGGGATCGGGCATGTCGCGGATCAGTCGGATCGCCTTGTCGAACTTCTCGAGCCGGTCGGCGAAGGCGCGCAGGCGCTCGGGCTTTTCGTCGGCATAGATGATGAAGTGCCGGGTCTTGGCGACGTGCCAATCGGCTCTCGCGGGCGCAGCGACGAGCAGCAGGCTGGCAAACAGGCAGCTAAGGACGACACGCATGAACAGACCCCCCTCGGCGTGCAGCAGGCTAGCAGCGCTGCGTGGACAGGCAAGGCCGCCCAAGCCCCTGCGGTCAAAGGAAAGAATAAGGGTCGACGTCGACGCTGACGCGGACCTTTGCGCTCCATTCGACGCGGGCCAGCCAGTCGCGGATCACGTCTTGCACGTCGAGGCTGCGGGCGGCGTGGACCAGCAGGCGCTGGCGGTGGCGGCCGCGCAGCATGGCCAGCGGGGCGGGGGCGGGGCCGAACACCGCCATGCCCTCAACCTCGGGCGCGGCATGGCCGATGCGGCGCGCGACGCTCTCCGCCTCGGCCGCATCCTCGGCCGAGACGATCATCGCGGCGAGGCGGCCGAACGGCGGCATCGCCGCTTCGCGCCGCGCCTCGGTCTCGGCGGCATAGAAGCCAGGCGCGTCGCCGGCGATGAGCGCGGCGATCACCGGCGATTGCGGGTCGTGAGTCTGGACCAGCACGCGGCCCGGCTTGCCGCCGCGGCCCGCGCGCCCGGCGACCTGGCTGATCTGCTGGAAGCTGCGCTCGGCGGCACGAAGGTCTCCCCCGGACAGGCCGAGATCGGCATCGACCACGCCCACCAGAGTGAGATCGGGGAAATGATAGCCCTTGGTCACCAGCTGGGTGCCGATGACGATATCGATTGCCCCTGCCTCCATGCCGGCGACGAACTCGGCGGCCCGCGCCGGCGACCAGATGGTGTCGGAGGTGACGATCGCGGTGCGCGCGTCGGGGAACAGGTCCGCGACCTCGTCGGCGATGCGCTCGACGCCCGGCCCGCAGGCGACCAGGCTGTCCTCCTCGCCGCATTCGGGACAGGCGCGGGGCGGCGGCATGACGTGGCCGCAATGGTGGCAGGCGAGGCGGTGCATCAGCCGGTGCTCGACCATCCAGGCGGTGCAGTTCGGGCACTGGAAGCGGTGGCCGCAGTTGCGGCACAGTGTCAAAGGCGCGAAGCCGCGGCGGTTGAGGAACAAGAGCGACTGGTTGCCGGCGGCGAGATTGGCCTCCAGCTCGGCGACGAGGGTCGGGGCGAGCCAGCGGCCGCGCGGCGGCGGGTCCTGGGTCAGGTCGACGGCGCGCATCTCGGGCAGGGTCGCGCCGGCGAAGCGGCTCGGCAGGCTGAGCTCGCGGTAGCGGCCGATCTCGACCATGTGGCGGGTCTCGAGCGC
>DATLFV010000155.1:0-7713 GCA_035540875.1 Sphingomicrobium sp.
CCCCAACGCCAGCCGCGACGCCCATTTCGCCTGTGCGCTGGCGATCGCCTGGCCCGAGGATGGGCA
This sequence comes from Sphingomicrobium sp., assembly GCA_035540875.1. Classification (GTDB taxonomy): domain Bacteria; phylum Pseudomonadota; class Alphaproteobacteria; order Sphingomonadales; family Sphingomonadaceae; genus Sphingomicrobium. The sequence continues at coordinate 67 of DATLFV010000155.1, forward strand.
GGCCGCAGCGTTCGAAGGACGGGTCGACGGCACGCTTGTGTGGCCGCCGCGGGGGGAACGCGGGTTCGGATACGACCCGATGTTCGTTGCCGCCGGGCACGACCAGACGTTCGGCGAGATGGAGCCGGCGGAAAAGCATGCGATCAGCCACCGCGCCGAGGCCTTCCGCAAGCTCGTCGCGGCGCTGGGATGAACGCGCTGCTCCCCCCAGCTGCAGGGGGAGAGCTGGCGCTTTACGTCCACTGGCCGTTCTGCGTCAGCAAATGCCCATATTGCGACTTCAACAGCCATGTCCGGGCAAGCATCGACCAGGAGGCGTGGCGCGACGCGCTGCTCGCGGACCTTGCGCATGAAGCGCGGCTGCTACCCGGCCGTCGGCTGACGTCGATCTTCTTCGGCGGAGGAACGCCATCGCTGATGGAGCCGGCGACCGTGGAGGCGCTGATCAGGGCAGCCATGGGGCACTGGCCTGCCTCTGACGACCTCGAGATCACGCTCGAGGCCAATCCGAATTCCGTGGAGTCCGCGCGCTTCGCCGATCTCGGCGCGGCGGGCGTCAATCGCGTGTCCCTGGGGCTGCAAAGCCTCGACCACCGCGACCTTGCGTTCCTCGGCCGCGCGCACTCCGTTGCCGAAGGGTTGAGGGCGCTGGAGACTGCCCAGGCGGTGTTCCCGCGGGTCAGCTTCGACCTCATCTACGCCTTGCCCGACGACGATGAAGCACGCTGCTCGGCGAACCTGAACCGAGCGCTGTCGCTCGGCACGAGTCATCTGTCCCTCTACCAACTGACGATCGAACCCGGCACGCGATTTGCGGCGCTCCACGCCGCTGGCAAGCTGGCGCCGGTCGACCCCGACCGCGCCGCCGCGCTGTTCGAGCTGACCGCCGACCGCACCGCCGCCGCCGGGCTGCCGGCCTACGAGATCAGCAATCATGCGCGCCCCGGCGAGGAAAGCCGGCACAATCTCACCTACTGGCGCTACGGCGACTATGCAGGTGTGGGCCCCGGCGCCCACGGCCGCCGTCTCGGGCTGCGCACCGTCCGCCACCGCAAGCCGGAGAATTTCTCGCGCGCTGTTGCCCGCAATGGGCACGGGATCGCCGAAGAGGCGCCGCTGTCACGCCGGGAGGCTGCGGACGAGGCCCTTGTCATGGGGCTGCGGCTCAGCACCGGCATCGATGCCCCGGCTCTTGCCGAGCGTTTCGGGATTGAGACCCTCGTCGACTGGAGCAAGGTCGACCGCCTGGTCGCGAGCGGCCACCTCGAACGGGAGCATGGCCGACTCTCGACGACGGCCGCAGGGCGACTGCTGCTAGATGCGGTGCTGGCGGAGATTGCCGCCTAGGGCTCTACTTCGGGGCCGCCGCTTTCTTCTTGTACTGGCTGACGCTGGTCGAAAGGAAATCGTCGATTTGCAGCTGGGCGTCCTCGGCCGCCTGCTTGCGCGGCACCTTGTTCTTGACGTCAAACGCAACCAGTTCGGCCTTCATTGCATCCGCACTGGCAGCGCAGCTTTCCCGCGCCTGCGCCTCGAACGTCTCGGCTGCAATGCTCTGCCCCTTGACCGCTGCGGCCACCTGCTGGTCGAGGCAGCTGAGAAAGGCGTCCCGCTTGGCATTGATCGCTGCGCTTTGCAGCAGCGCCGCCACTATCACCGCTGTAATCATCTCCCGGACCTCCTAAGCCCCGACGATAGAAGGAGAATGACTCTTTTCCGGGCATTTGAAAAGGGGTCGCTGACGCACGCCCGCTTGCCGCCGCGGCGAGCTTGGTGTGAAGGTCGCGCGAATGGACGAAGCCCTCGCCCCCGGCCTCTATGTCGTTGCCACGCCGATCGGCAATCTCGGCGACCTCAGCCCGCGCGCCGCCGACGTGCTGCGCCGGGCCGATCGCATCCTGGCCGAGGACAAGAGGGTGACGGCGAAACTGCTTGCCCACGCCGGCGCCAGAACTCCGATGCGCGCTTACCACGACCATTCAAGCGAGGCGGAGCGCGACGCCATCGTGGCCGAACTTGGCACCGCGGCCGTGGCGCTGGTCAGCGACGCCGGAACGCCGTTGATTTCAGACCCGGGCTACAAGCTGGTTCGTGCCGCACGCGCCGCTGGTCATCAGGTGCACACCATCCCCGGCCCTTGCGCCGCCATAGCCGCACTGACGCTCGCCGCCTTGCCGACGGACCGCTTCCTGTTCATCGGCTTTCTTCCCGCCAAGGCCAAGGCGCGCGCGGAAGCCATCGCCGAGGTCGGCTCGGTCCGGGCTACCCTCATCATCTATGAAAGCGGGCCGCGTCTGGCCGACACGCTGCAGGCGCTGGGCGAGACGCTCGGCAACCGCGAGGCGGCGATTGCCCGCGAGATGACCAAGCTTCACGAAGAATGCGTGACCGGCACCCTGGCAGAGCTTGCCGTCCGTTATCGAGCAGCGGCGCCCCGAGGCGAGATCGTCGTCATGGTAGCGCCCCCACCGGTCGCCGAGCAGGCCAGCGATGCCGAGCTGGACGCCGAGCTCGATCAGGCGCTCGAGTTGCTGTCACCCTCGCGCGCTGCGGCACAGGTGGCCGAGCGTCTCAACGTGCCGAGAAAGCGGGCCTATGCCCGCGCGCTTGAGCTGGCCGCGGCCCGGTGAACCGCCGAGCGGCCGAACGGCGCGGTCGCGGCGCCGAAACGCTCGCGGCCTGGTGGCTGCGGCTGCACGGCTGGCGCATCCTGGCCCGCCGCGCACGAATAGCAGGCGGCGAAGTCGACCTGATTGCCCGCCGCGGGCAGACCCTCGCCTTCGTCGAGGTGAAGGCGCGCGCCACCACCGGCACTGCGTCGATGTCGCTGGATGCCTACCGGCTGCGCCGGGTCGCCACTGCTGCCGAGCGTCTCGCGCCGCGCTACCAGCGCGCCGGAGACGACATCCGCATTGACGCGATCTTCATCGTCCCCGGCCGCCTGCCGCAGCACCTGGCGAACGTCTGGCAAGGGTGACAAAGGCCCAAGGCTCGCCTAGGCGGCGGGCCCATGCCGCTTCGCGTTGCCGTTCAGATGGATCCGCTCGAGGGCATCAACATCTCCGGCGATTCGACCTTCGCCCTGATGCTCGGCGCGCAGCAGCGCGGACACCAGCTGTACCACTACCTCGCCGAGGCGCTGAGCTTTGCCGAGGGGCGCCTGTTCGCCCGCGTGCGGCCGGTCAGTGTGCAAGGCGTGTCCGGCGACCATTACCGCCTGGGCCCTGAACGAACGCTCGACCTTGGGCGTGACACGGACGTGGTGCTGATGCGCCAGGACCCGCCGTTCGACCTTGGTTACATCACCGCAACCCACCTGCTCGAGCGCGTTCAGGGCGAGACCCTGGTGGTCAACGATCCGGCGGCGGTGCGCAATGCGCCGGAGAAGGTCTGGGTGCTGGATTTCGCGCGCTTCATGCCGCCCACCCTGATCACCCGCTCGCTAGAGGCTGCCCGCGATTTCCTCGCACAGCACGGCGAGATCGTCATCAAGCCGCTCCACGGCAACGCGGGCAAGGCGGTATTCAAGGTCGGCAAGGACGGCGCCAACCTCGCTGCACTGCTGGAGATGTTCAACGCCGCCTATCGCGAACCCCACGTGGTGCAAGCCTTCCTCCCCGAGGTTTCGCATGGCGACAAGCGCATCGTCCTCGTCGACGGCGAAGTCGCGGGCGCGATCAACCGCAGGCCTGGCGTGGGAGAGATACGGTCCAACCTCGCGGCCGGCGGCACCGCCGAAGCGAGCGGGCTCACCGACCGCGAGCAGGAAATCTGCGACGCTTTGGGGCCCGAACTCAAGCGCCGGGGCCTCCTGTTCGTCGGCATCGATGTCATCGGCGGACGCTGGCTGACCGAGATCAACGTCACCTCGCCGACCGGTATCGTCGCTATCGACGCCTTCAACGGCAGTGACACGCCGGCGCTCATCTGGGCAGCGATCGAGCGCCGCGTCGCGGCGCGCGGCCAGGGCTGAGGCGTCATGAGCGACTGGGTCGTGCGCCTGATCGAACAATCAGGTTATCTCGGGGTCGGCTTCCTGATGTTCCTGGAAACCGTATTCCCGCCCATCCCGTCGGAGGTCATCATGCCCGTCGCCGGTATCGCGGCGAGCCAGGGCCGGATGAGCTTCGCCGGGGTGGTCGCGGCAGGCACGGCGGGCGCGATGCTCGGCAACATCGTCTGGTACCTCGCTGCCAGAGCTCTCGGCGTCGATCGGCTGCGGCCTTTGATCCGGCGCCATGGACGGCTGCTGACGATCAGCTGGAAGGAAGTGCAGCGCGCCGAGCGCTGGTTCGCCGAACGCGGCAGTCTGTTCGTCTTCTTCGGTCGTCTGGTGCCCTCCGTGCGCTCACTCGTGTCGGTGCCGGCGGGGTTGCTGCGGATGCGGTTCCGCAGCTTCCTCATCGCTTCGACGCTTGGGACGGCGCTGTGGAGCACCCTGCTCGCTTCTGCCGGATATCAGCTCCAGCAGAACGTGAACGATGTCGAGGAGATGGTCGGGCCGGTCGCCAATGCAGTGCTGGTGGTGCTGTTCATCGGCTATTTGTGGCGCTTGTGGACGCACAAGGTCGACACAGACGAAGAAGATCACTCGGGTCCGGACAGATTGCGCTAGTCCGCGGCGCAGAAAACATCATCCATTCCTGACATTTAGCAGCGCGTTTACGACCTGGTCGCTACGCCCGCCAGGCCGCGGCGCACCAGCCTCCCCACTGGTCGGTGGGCCGCGGCAAGCTTTACTCCAGCGGTCAGGCGCGCGGATGCGCGTGCCGGTAGACATCCAGCAGCCGCGCAGCGTCGACCGCGGTATAGATCTGCGTCGAAGAGAGGCTCGCATGGCCGAGCAGTTCCTGCAGCGCGCGCAAATCGGCTCCCCTGGCGAGGAGGTGGGTCGCGAAGCTGTGGCGAAGCGCGTGCGGGGTCAGCGTATCAGGCAGGCCAAGGCGTGTGCGGGCCGCCCGCACCGAGCGCCGGACGAGATCGCCGTTGAGGGGCCCGCCTTTCGCCCCCACGAACAGCGGAGCATCTCCCGCCCGTGTGTAGGGGCATTGTCGCACATAGGCCGCGATCGCCTGCGCCACGGCAGGGACGATCGGCACGACCCGAGTTTTGGATCTCTTGCCGGTGACCCGGATGGAAGGTCCGAACGGGAGGCTCCGGCAGGTCAGGGACAAAGCCTCGGACACGCGAAGACCGGCCCCGTATAACAGCAGCAGGATCGCCAGGTCGCGCGCCCCGATCCAGGGTTCCGACGCCGCTGCGGCCGCGTCATCCGCAAGGTCCATCGCCTCCTGAGGTGCGGCGGGCCGCGGCAACGTCCGGGGACGCTTTGGCGCGCGCGTTCGCGGCAGCTGCGGGATCTCACCCTGCTGCTCTGCGGCATAGCGCAGGAACGCCCGAACGGCCGAAAGCTCTCGCGCCGCCGATGCCGCCCCGAGCCCGGCGGTCCGCCGCTCGGCAAGGAAAGCGCGCAGGTCGCCGGCACCGAGTGTCAGCAGCGCGAACCGCCCGATCGCCTCCCCGCGGTGACGCCCCAGGAACTCGACGAAGCGTTGGGCGGTGGCAACATAAGCGCGAACGGTGTGCGGCGATCGCCGACGGTCGTGCTGGAGATGGTTTCCCCAGCGCGTGGCAAGCTCCCGCGCCGAGTGCGAGTTCAAAGGTCCGGCGTCGGATCCGTCAGCCACCGACGCAGCATAGCCGCAAGGCTGCGACCAAGGAACATCAACAATTCAGATCCGTGGCGAGCGTCGAGGCTGAGCTCGGCGCGCTGGCCGAGTGCGATCAGGCCCGTCGGCAAGGGCGGCTCGCAGTCGATGCGGATCAGAGCCTGGGCACGGATCAGGTCGCAGGCAGGCCCGAACAAGGGGTGCCCTCGGTCCACCGTGCGCATTTCGACGCCGTCAATCTGCCGGATTGTGCGATCGAGCAGTTGCGGCGCGACGAAGCGCACGCCATTGCCGTCGGCGCGAAAGCCCTGCCTGCCAACCACCAGCGCCAGCGCAACCGCGTCGATGCCGAGGATCAGCGGCCATTCTTGCGTGACGGTGTGAAGCAGGCCCTCGATACTGTCCGCCTCCATCGCCGCGATCACTGCGGCATGGATCGAGGCGACTGCGCCGGAGTGCCCGCGGGCGAAGGCGATCAGGTCCTGGTTGGCTTCCTCGATCGCGCCGAGCCTTTCGCGCAAATGCGCGACCGCCCGCTCTTCGAAAGGGATCACCAGGCCCATGAGCGAGACGATACGCCCAGTTCAGTTAATTTCCTAATATCGCTGCCCGGGGACCGGCCCTCGCATCGTGCGCATGAGCCCGAGCCCGATCAGCACCAGGCTCGCGGAGATGGATACCAGGAGCAATGCAGACCGGGCGCCCTCCGCCAGCCCCGGCACGAGCAAAGCCAATGTTGCGATGCCCCAGACGATCGCGATGACAGGCAGCCAGCGTCCGTAGTCGCGCACTCGAAAGGGATGCACCACGTGCACGGGCGCAAAGCTCAGCGCGGCGAAGACCAGCACGACGATCGCGCCGGACCAAGGCGCCGCGGAGATCGCGTATAGATAGAGCGCGATCACGTTCCACAGCGCCGGGAAGCCCCGGAAGTAGCCGTCGCTGGTCTTCATGTCACGACGCGCGAATACATAGAGCGAGGATAGCTGGATCAGCGCGGCGAGGGGCAATGCGAGGTCCATCGGCACCAAACCGGCCCGCCACAAGAATAGGGTCGGGACGAATACGTAAGTCAGATAATCGATCACGAGGTCGAGCACGTCGCCGTCGATCCGGGGCGCGCGTTCCTTCACCCGCGCGGCCCGGGCGAAAGTGCCGTCGATGCCGTCAACGACCAGTGCGGCAAACAGCCACAGCAGCGCCTCGGCGAAAGCGCCGCGTTCCACCGCCAGCAAGGCCAGGAGCGCCAGCACCGCTCCACTGGCGGTGAATGCGTGGACACTCCAGGCGCCAAGCCGTTGCAGGCCGGTGGCTGGACTCTGCGCGGACTCGGGTTCGCCCATGGCGGGGCAACGACACTGCAGGGACTTGCGTTCCGGGCTGTCGAAATGACCGTTTCGCCCGTGAAACCTCACTTGGCTCCGCGGGTTGTGTTCTACCTATGCTCAAGCGGGGCCGGAACTGCTGGCGGGTCGAACAAGCCGACCGCGCGGCCATGATCGTCGATGCAGCCGACTATTATCGCCATGCGCTCGACGCGATGCTCAAGGCCAAATCGCAGATTTTCGTCATCGGCTGGGATTTCGACACACGCGTCAAGCTCGCGCGGACCAGCCCCCGCCCCAACGTCCCGACCACCATCGGACCGTTGTTCTCCTGGCTGACGGCGAAGAGGCCGGACCTGCAGATCCACGTGCTTGCCTGGGGCGAAGGCCTGCTCTGGGTGCCGGGCCGCGGAACCACCATGTTCCGGTTGCTGAGATGGCACTGGGACGACCGGATCTCGCTGAAGTGGGACAGTGCACATCCGCTCAATGCCAGTCACCACCAGAAGATTCTCGTGATTGACGACTGCGTGGGGTTCTGCGGCGGCATCGACATCACGGCCGAGCGCTGGGACACGCGGCAGCACCTCGACCACGAGCCGTTCCGAAAGCGCCCGTTTACGCGCCGGCCATACGGGCCCTGGCACGACGCC
>DATLFV010000156.1:0-10670 GCA_035540875.1 Sphingomicrobium sp.
CCATGGCACGGTCGCCGCCGCGCGCGAATATGGTGTCGTCGCCGACCGTGCCATGGAGCGTGTCGGCCGCATCGGTGCCGTTGATCGAAAGCGTCGAGACGGTGGTGCTGCCGCCGGCGAGGTAGGTCTGGAGCAACCCGAACGCGGCGCTGTCGCCGGTGTCGGGGGTGCCGAGATGCATCACATAGTCCTTGGGCCACCAGAACCCGCCGCCCCACATCGTGCCCGACATGTTGTTGTCCTGGAGCGCCTTCATAAAATTCTCGAGCACGACCAGCCACCGCGGGTCGTTGGACGGAGCCCCGAACTCGCCGATCATGCCCTTGACGTTGTTGGCCTTGAGCCAGTCGAGGAACGGCTGCAGGCGATCGACGCCGATCATCGGATAGGCGCCGTCCTCGTCGTAGCTTTTCGCATAGACGCCTTCGAACGACTTATCGAAGTAGAGGTGGGCCTGGTAGATGATGTTGTTGGCCGGGTCCTTGATGAGCAGGTTCTTGTTGTGCACCTGCCAGAAGGTGGCGGTCGCCCACTGGTCGCCTTCGACGTAGATGGCGGTCTTCATGTCCACGGTGCGGATGGCGTCGACGGCCGCCTGGGCTGCCGCCGGCCAATGTTGCGCGCCGCCCATGCTGTGGGGCTCGTTCATCAGGTCGTAGCCCGCCAGCGCCGGCATGTCCTTGAGCTCGGTCGCGAGCTTCTTCCAGAAGTCGGCGAACTGCGCGTAGGACACGCTTTCGGAGCCGATCGTCTTGCCGCCGTAGCGCCCGTAATTGTGAAGATCGATGATGACCTTGACCCCGGCAGCATGCGCGTCGGCAAGGAAGGTCTTGAGATAGCCAAGCTCGGTCGAGGAAAGCGGTCCGCCGAGCGTCGGCTGCATCCGTTCCCAAACGAAGGGCAGGCGGATCAGCTGGACGCCCTTGCCCGCGTAAAAGCCGATCTCACTCGCCGTCGGATAGTAATAATCGATCCAATAGCGGTTGCCGGTAGACGTGCCGAACTCTGCGCCCGACAGGTTGATTCCAAACATGTTCAAACCCCTGGTCCCGCGGCCGTGAACGGCCTCCCGAGGGTGGGGCTAAGGGCGGATTCCTAACTGAGATACTAACGGCCGAACGCGTTATCGGCTTTTGTTCCGGGTTATCGATGAACCGAGCCCGAGCACTGGATGAACCGTGCAGGCAGTCAATCCATCGAAAACGAAGTCTTTGGTAATTAACGGTAATTATCTGAGGCTCAGGTAAGCAGCGATCAGCTTCTCGAACCGAATCGATTCGCCGAGTGCGGTCGAGCGCGCAGCCTGGGCCTGGTAGGCGGAGGCATCGTCGAGCAGCGATCGGACGGCGTCGGCGAGGGCGACATGGTCCTCAGTCGGGACCGTCATCCCGCACAGGCGTCCTGAAGGATCGGTTATCCCCTCCCGCTGCTCGGGGACGTCGGAAACGATCAGCGGCAGCCCAAGCTTCGCAGCCTCGATGAGGCTGAGGCTGTTGCCTTCGAACAGGCTCATCTGGACGAAGATGTCGGCACTGGCGACGATCGCCAGCGCCTCCATTCGGCTCTTCTGGCCGAGAAAGCGGATCCGCGGCGACACGCCGAGCTGGTCGGCGAGGACGCGCAGGGCTGCCTCGTCGGGCCCCGCGCCGACGATCTCCAGCTGCACGTCCGGCAGGTGCTGCATGGCGCGGACGACGACCGGATAATTCTTCTGATAGGCGAGCCGGCCGCTGCACACGATCGTTCGGCGCCGCATCGTGCGGGGCGCGTGAAGCGCCGCAAGCCGCGCCAGCTCCGCCTCCACCGGCGGCGGCACGGCATTGCGGATGGTGGTCAGCTTGGCCCGGTAGGCGGCGGGCTTGTCGGCGAGGGAATGAGCGACCGCATCCGATACGCAGACGATGGATTTCACCGCCGGGACGCGTCCCGTCACCCCGTCAGCGGCGTCGAGCACGCGGTTGTAGGTTTCCGCAGGCGTATGGTGAGTGATGACGACCCTGGTCCCGACGCGGGCAAGCGCGACCGCCGTGGGCACGATGACGTTGGCTGCGGGCAAGGCGGTGAAGATGACATCGGGCGGGTGGGTGCGGAGTTCGCGCACCAGCGCTCGGATGAGCCTCCACACGCCCAGTGCGCCGCCCGGGCGCGCCGGCAGCACGTAGCTCCAGCCAATGCCATGCGGCGTTTCCTGCTCGCCTTCCTCGTCGGGGTAGAGGGCGATCAGCCGGGCGCTCCAGCCCTGATCCCGAAATCCCTGGACCAGATTGGCCCAAAGCTCCTGCGCGCCTCCGAAGTGGGAGTGGGAGATCAGAAACCATGCGGATCCCGGATCGCCCCCGCCGGGCGACTGGGCCTTACCAGGCAAACGGGATGAACCGGCCCAGCAACGGGAAGGAGGCGACGTCCTTGAGGAAGCGCCTGGTGGCGCTTTCACCGACCACGACGATGTCGTTGGCGTAGATCTGCGGGTCTTCCGAACGGCCGGTGCGAATGGCCTTCAGGCTGAAAGCCGCCGCCATCTTCTGCCGGTTGACGGTGCGGAAGACGACCACCTGGTCGAGATTGGCGATCTCGGCGGCGCCCTTGGCGGAGGCAATCGCCTGCTGAAGGGTCATGCGCCCGATGATCGGGTACACCCCCGGCGCCCCGACCGCGCCGTCGACCGTGACGGTCCTGGGGCTGGCCTTGACGACGTTCACCGTCACCTGCGGATCGCGGATGAAGCGGCCGCGAAGCTTGTCCGCGATCGCGGTGCTGACCTCTTGCGGGCGCCGTCCGCCCGCGGCGACCGTGCCGATCAGGGGCATCGAGAGATTGCCCGAGGCGTCGACTTCGACTTCGCGCTTGAGGTCGGGAGCGCCAAACACCTCGACCGCCACCACGTCGAGGGGCCCGATCTGGTAATTGGTAAAGTCCACGGCGGTGCTCGTGGCGTCTGGCGGCGGCAGCGCCTGCGCGACCGTGACGGCCGAACTGCCCGAACTCAGCCCGCTTCCGGAGGCGCAGCCGGAAAGAGGGACCATCGCCAAGGCGAGCAACGCTATCCGGCCATGTCCGACGTTCATCCTGCCACACCCCTCCATTAACTCGCGCCCATCAGAATTCCCGATCCGGGACTTCGTTCCGTGCCGCGCTTGGAAGATCAATGCGATAGCATCCCCGGGGCAAATGTGCGAAAATCTTTTGGAACGGCAGATTAACGAACGGGTTAACACTTTTCGACACGGTGAATTTGCTGAGGCGGGTGGGTCAACACACATATGGCATGGCTGTCTTCAGTTGCGGACTCGCTGGGCCGGCAGCACAATTCGCGTTGGCGAACTTCGACCCCTTCCAACGGAGGCGGGTCGGAAAGCTGGTTCGGCGACGACCTCGACGGTGAGATCGGTGCAACCGGCACCAGCCTGATACCGGTGGCGGCCGGAGACCAGCTTCTTCCGGACGAGGAGCCTGAGCTCAGGGCCGTCTTCGAAGCGTTCGATGCCTCCCAGCCGGTGCTTCGCCCGGCGGGCCTATACGGGCGCGGCGACCAGCTGCAGCGGCTGGTCAACGGTGTCCTTTATCGCCGCAACCATGGCGTCATTTCCGGCCCGCGCGGCTCGGGCAAGACGTCGCTGGTCAAGGTCTTCGGCGAGCGCGCCGAGGCCGAGGGGCTGGTCGTGCTCTATGCCGCCAACGATGCCGACGCGAGCTTCGGCCTGGTCATGCGCCAGCTGCTCGAGCAGATCCCCGCCTCCTCGCTGCCGGCCGGCGAGGATGAGTCGTTCCAGCAGCGGGTTCGCAGCCTCGACGGCTTGAGCGGCGCGCAGCAGGTCATCAACCTGCTGGGCCGGCTTGCCTATTCGGCGGTGGTCATCATCATCGACGAGTTCGATCGGGTTCCCGACCAGGCGTTCCGCTCGCAGATGAGCTCGCTGCTCAAGCTGTCCTCGGACGCGCGCCTGCGGGTGCGCTTCCTGCTGGTCGGGGACGAGCAGACCTTTGCCGAGGTGGTCCAGGTCCATGCCTCGCTCAGCCGTCACACGACCCATATTTCGACGGGCCCCTTGTCGGACTCGGCGACGTCCGACCTCCTTGCCAGCTGCGCGCAGGATGCTGGCATGGCGCTCCTCGACGACGCGCGCCAGCTGCTGGTCGACGCCGTGTGCGGCTCTCCCTACCATGCCCGGCTGTTCGGCCTGCACTCCGCGCTGCGCGCGCATTGCGACCGCCGCAGCGAAATCAGCTACGACGACGTGATGGGCGGCCTCGAGGACGCGTTCGAGGAATGGGAGTCGCTGAACCCGGGCGACGCCGCGCTGTTTCGCCGCCTGATGAACGGGGGCGGCGACCGCCGCCTGGTCGAGGCCGCCCGGCGGCTTGCCTGGCGGCAGCCGCCGCAGCCCGGCGTCACGGTGGCCGAGCAGGCCGATGGCGACGAGATGCTCGCCAGGCTAGCCCCGGCGCTCACGGGACCCGACAGTGCTCCTGCATTCAGGGACGCGACGGCCGCCCAGTTCCTGATCGCCCGGCACTTCGTCGAAATCGGACGCGCGCTCCATGCGGGGCAAGAGGAGAACGGTCATTCTTAGCTATTTGGACTGGTTCAACGCGGTCCGCTACCGGTGGCAGCTGGTCGCCGCCGTCGTCGGCGCCTGCCTTCTGCTTGGCCTTGCCTATGTCGCCTTGTCGCCGCGCATCTACAATGCGACGGCGCGCATGCTGGTGGACAGCACCGCACCCGATCCGGTCAACGAAAATCGCAGCAAGTCGAGCGACGATGCGCGCACGGTGATGTCGACCCATGCCGACATCATGCGCACCCCGGCCCTCGCGCTCGCGGCCGCACAGCTCAGCGGGCTGACCCGCGACCCGTTCTTCCTGAGTCAGTGGCAGGAAAAAACCAGCGGCCGCACGCCCTTCTCGCAGTGGATGGCGGCCGAGATGCTCAAAGCCCTGAAGGTGGAGCCGCGACGCGATACCAACGTGCTTCTCATCAATGCCGAATCCGACAATCCGCAGATTGCGGCGCGCATCGCCAACGGTTTCGCGCAAGCGGCGATCAACACCAGTTACCGCCTGCGCACGGAGCCGGCCAAGGCCTATGCCGCCTGGCTGGAGACCAGGCTTGAAGCCGCCCGCACCGACGTGACCGAAAAGCAGAAGCGGCTCAGCCAATTCTCGAGAGCCACCGGAATCACCGATGGCGACCTGTCGTCGGAAGGCTCGCAGATGGCCAGCGTGGCCTCGCAGCTGGCGGCCGCGGAAGCGGAAGCTGCCGCTGCGCGCCAGAACGCCTTTACCGGTGCCCAGAGCGTCGCCGACGCCGAGCGCAGCGAGACCGTTCAGCGCCTTCGCCAGCAGGTCGCGGAAAGCAGCGGCAAGATCGCCGAGCTCGAGAGCGTGTTCGGCCCCGAATATCCCGACGTCAGGCGCACCCGGGCCGAGCTGGCGACGCTGCGCGCGCAGCTCAATTCGGAGACGGCGAAATCCCGCGCGGCCTTCGAAGCGGCGCGCGCGGCGCAGGCCGCCGCCGCCCGCGCCGCCAGCGGCGCCAGCGAGGCCCGCCTGCGGGCCGTTGCCAATGAGCAGCGCTCCCGGGTCGGCTCAATGGGTGCCAACCTCGCGCAATACATGACGTTGAAGAACGAATTCGAAGGCGCGCAGAAGAGCTTCAACGACATCAACGAGCGGCTGCTCAAGATGCGGCTGCAGGGGAATATCCCCGAGACCGAGGTCAAGATCGTCGACATCGCCTCTGCCCCGCTCCTGCCGAGCTCTCCCAAGATCGGGTTCGTGCTGGGCACCGCTTTGCTGCTCGGGCTCGTGCTCGGGGTCATTGCCGCGATCATTCTCGAGAGCCTTGACCCGCGGGTGCGCAGCGGGGCGGTGATCGAGCGGCTGCTCGGGGTGCGGGTGATCGGCCAGATCGCGCTTCCGGGCGCCGGCTCCGGCCGCAAGCTGCTCCCCGGTCCCCCGCGCGCCGCCCTGGAGCATTGATGGCCATGGCTTCGGACGGCGGTGGCGGCAACGGGGACGCCGAGGATTTCTCGCGCCAGATCGACGGGCTCCTGCCTGCTTTGGCGGCGGGGGGGACGGCACAGCGCTCGGCCCATCGCGTGGTGCTGGCTACCGTTGGCGAGATCGGCTCGGCGCCAGCGATCGTCACCAACGTCGCGCGCACTTGCGCCCGAAAGGGCTATCGGACCCTGGTGGTCGACGCCAATTTGAACGCGCCGTTCCTGCACGAGGTGTTCGGGGCGGACAACAGCCGCGGGCTGTCGACCCTGCTGTCGAGCACGCAGCCCCCGAACCGCCTGTGGCAGCCCACCATCGTCCCCAATCTGGCGCTGATGACCGCCGGGCCGGCGCCGGCCAACGGCTCCAGCCTCCTCACCACCGAGCATGTCTTTCACCGGGTAGACGGGATTTCGCGCCACTTTGATTACGTGATCGTCGATTGCAGCAGATTGTCGGCCGTACTCGCCGCGTCGGTCGCCGCAGATGCGGACAGCGTCATCATCTTCACCATGCGGCACAGCACGCCGATGCGGCAGCTGTCGAGCTACCTCGACGTGCTGCGCTCGAAGGGCACCGTCCAGCCGTCCGTCGTGCTCGTGGAATCCTGATCGTGAACCGGACGCCGCCTCCGCAGCAGTGGCGTTCCGCGATCCCGGCTGGCGCAGTCTTTCCGGCAGCGCACTCCCTGACGACACCGCAATTGAGCCCGCTGCTGGTGTTGGCGCTGGTGGCCGGTGCCGTGATCTACAACGCTGTTCTGGCCTGGCTCACCGCGCGCGGCGTGTGGATAGGGTCGCGCCACGTCATTGCCGCCGAGTTTCTGGTGCTGGCGGCGACGAGCCTGACCTTGCTCGTCTGGGGGCGCAGGAGCGACGACGGCATCCCGCTGCTGTTCGCAGGCTTCTTCATCGTCGGCAGCCTGCTGATCTCGATGGGCTCTCAGGCCCTCTATCCGGAAATGGCGCGCAATGCCGTCATCGCCGCCTTGTTCCTGATGCTCGGGATGCGGGCCGGGCCGGCCGGGCTGCGGCTGTGCTTCGCAATTGCCGCCGCGGTGGTCGCTGCCGGCCTGATGCTCGAGATTGCCGATGCGCGCGCCTATGTCGACCTGTTCGAGCCGGCTCGATACTACCAGTTGACGCGCGGCTCCGAACCGCTCGAATGGGTCGACGGCCTGTATCGCAATGCCAGCGGCTTCGAGGGGCGCTTCGCAATCGCCAACATCATCGATCACCGCGCTTCGTCGATCTTCCTGGAGCCGGTGTCGCTAGGCAATTTCGGGGTGGTGCTGATCGGCTTCGTCACCTGTTTCTGGGAACGGCTGAAGCGGATCGAGAAAGTGGCTTATGTCGCGCTTGCGATCCTCATCCTGCTGACCACCAACAGCCGCATCCTGCTCGGCTTCATGGCCTTGTGCCCCCTGATCTATTTCGTCGCGCCGCGCGCCAGCCGCAATCGCCGGCTTGTCATCCTGCCCGCGGTGCTGGCGGTTGCGGTTCTCGTCTATTTCACGGGGCCGGAGATTTACGCGGACAATCTCACCGGCCGCATCGGCAAGGCCGTCCACAACCTCACCGAACTCGGCGTCCCCGGCCTGTTCGGCGCAAGCCCCGAGCTCGCCTCCGGCTTCAGCGACAGCGGCTTTGCATTCGTGATCGCCGCCAGCTCCGCCTTCGGCCTGATGGTCCTGTGGCTGTTCATATCGCTGGTCGTGCCGGAGCAGAATGTGCTGCAGCGCCGTGCCGGCCTGTTCCTCTGCTTCTACGTCGCGCTCAGCCTGCTGATCAGCGGCACGTCGGTGTTCTCGATCAAGGTCGCGGCATTGCTGTGGCTGCTGATGGGCGTGGCTGCGGCGCTCGCTCCCGATGGCGAGGCCGGTGCCGAGACGGCTCCGGCGGGCACGCAGAATGGTGGCTGGAGGGTGGAGCCGCGCGCTCGCTCCGCCAGAGGGCCTTCCGCCACCTGGGCCGATCAGGGCATCGCCAGGTAGCGTTTCAGAACCTGGGCCTGCGGCCTGGGCGCTCCACCCGCGCCCGGCTGGATGCTGTAGCTATAGTCTCCCCACCAGTCGCCGCCCGCCCAGTAGGTCCAGCCCGCCCAGACGTCCGCGTTGCGGGACATGTAGCGCAGCATGTCGTCGAGCGCGGCCAGGCAGGTCGGGTCGGCGCTCGATCCGAATTCCCCCAGCAACGCCCTTGCTCCGCGCTGCCGCGACCATCTGGTGAACGCCTCGAGGCGGCGGCTGCCGACCTTGGCGCCGGCGCAGCTCTTGCTCGTCCCGGCGGAATTCCAGTCGAGATATTGGTGCACCTCGAACAGGAAATTGCGACCCGGATCGCGGAAGTCCTGGAAAGCCGCGGCATTGGACTCGCTGCCGCCGGACATCCAGCTATGCGCGCCGGTCCACCGCGTGCCCGGGATGAGCAAGAGGTTGCGCGCGCCGGTCCTGCGGATCGCCGCCACCGTCTGGTCGACGATCGCGCGCCAGGCGGGCGCTGGAAGGTCGTGCGGCTCGTTCATGATCCCGAACGCGATTTTTGGGGATCGGCCATAATGTTGCGCGATGCGGGTCCAGAAGTCCGCGAGCATGGCCGCGCCGCCGGCGCCTTCGAGGAGGGCGCCGTGGTAACGGCCGTAATTGTGAAGATCGAGGATGATGGTCTGGAAGCCGCCGAGCTGCTGGATGCTGCGGTCGAGCCTTCGCATCTCCGCCTGGTCGAGCGGCGCCAGCGGCTGGTGCTGCAGCCTCTCCCACCGCACCGGCAGGCGGACCGTGTTCATCCCCATGCGAAGAAAGGGCTCGGCGGTCCGGGCGCCGGGGTAGGTGTAGTCCTTGTCATAGACGCCGGGCAGCCGTTCCGGCGCGAACTCGCCCGAAGCGAGATTGACCCCCATCATCGGCAGCCGCGTCGGCGGGGTCGCGGCGCTGGTGCCGCTTTTGTCGCTGCTGACGACGAAGGCGGCGCTTGCCGCCGAGACCAGCAGGCCGAAGATGATCGCGGCCTTCGCGCCCATGGCGATCATCGCCCCCTGCGCCCGAACACCGGGTTGGGACGCGATCCGATCTGTCGAGGGCGCTTCAGCATAATGTCCTCAGCAGCGACTTCAGTTCACGGGTGAAAGCTTCGGGCGCCTTGTCGGCGATGACGGCTGGCGCGACAAGCTGTTCCGGCCTTTCCAGAAGCTCGACCAGTTGCTGCTCATCGTCGGCGATGTGGACCCCCGCCAGGCCCCGCAGCGCCTGGGCGGTGGCCCATTGGTGATCGTTGCGATGTTCGCCGAGCGCATGGCGGCGCGGCATCATCAGCACCGGCTGCCCGGCCTCGAGCGCGGCCAGCATCGAGCCGATGCCGCAGTGGGCGACGAGCAGGTCGGCCTGTTTCTGAAGGCGCGTGAATTCCGCCGGGTCGAGGAAGGGATGCGCCTCGATCGCCCGCGGTCGGTACGTGCTTCGGCCGATCTGCGCGACGATGTCGCTCCGCCCCGCCGCTGCCGCCCAGTCGTCGACGGCGCGGACAAGGCGGTCGAACGGCAATTGGGTGCCGACGGTCACCAGGATCAGAGGACCCTCCCCAGATAGACGACGCCGCTACGCGGATCGGCCAGGGCCGGCCACTGGGTCAGCCGAACGCTCGCCCAGCGCCTCGCGAGCTGCCCGGACAGGGAAAGCGTTTCGGCGTTGGCGATGCTGTCGATCCACACGCTCTTGCTCCCCGTGAGCCGCCCCAGCATGATCGCAAGCAGCCCCGGCGCAGCGCCGGTGGTCACGATGAGATGGGGCCGGAAGCGGCGCAGCAGCGCAAGCAATTGCAGCGCCAGCGGAAGCATCGCCAGCGGCCGGGACCGGGAAACGTCCCGGATGACGTGGAGCGGGCGACTGCCGGACGGCACCTGCAGCCCGGGGACAGTGGTGGCGTAGAGCACGTCGAGGTCATCGAAGGCGTTGCTGAGCCTTGCAAGCTCCGTCCAGTGGCCGCCGCTCGACGCGATCGCCAGCAAGCGCTTGCGGCTGGCAGTGTCGGGCTGCTGAGCGGTCACATCGACGAGAACGATCCTTGCGCCAGAAGTTGCCCGGGCGGGCGCGGGGGCGGCAGATCAGAACAGCAGCGCGTAGCCCAGCACCAGGAACGGGATCCATGCGAGGACGCCGAGGAGGAGCCAAATCTCGAGGCGCGCGGCCGGCGCAAGCGGAGCAGCACCGCCATGGGCCAAGGGGACGCCAGTCGCGCTGCATCGCCGCGGATCGAGCGCAGGGGATGGGCCACCTCCCCAAGTACGATGCGCCGCCGTCCGGTCCGCGCCTCCACTGGGTGGAAGCCAAGCGCGAATCGAGGTTCGTTCACCTTGTTCGACGCTCTGCATGGAGGCTCCCCCGACTCCGTTTACCATGCGATCTCTTGAGGTTCCATGCAAGCTGTCTCCATTCTGGACAATATTTAAACCGGCCGGCGACGTCTTAAGTCGGAACCTGCGCGCGCTCCGCAAGTTATGTCGTTGAACATTGGTTAAATCCCGGTTAACTACTGGGATCAATCTAACAGGCGAGCCGAGTTCAATGGCCGAGTACGCAACGCAGATCCATGCGCCGGCCGTGCGGCCCGCTGCAGATCGTCATCCCGCCAGCCGGGTGCACAGGGCCGCGCGGCCCGCGCTTCCGGCAGGCTTTCACG
>DATLFV010000157.1:0-5641 GCA_035540875.1 Sphingomicrobium sp.
TGTTCTTCGGCGAGGACATCTTCTTCGCGATCGGCTCGATCGTGCTCATCCAGCAGACCCTGCTGACCTACGGCTACAACCTGGCGCCGCTCGAGCTTGCCTTGTGGGCGATCCCGAGCGCCATTGCCGCCTTCCTGATCCATGGCGCGCGGCTGATCATGTTCGACCGCTCGCTGGGGAGGCGGCCGCGATGATCACGCTGCAGTGGCTCTACGCGCTCGCCGGGGCGATGTTCGCGGGCTTCGCCTTACTGAGTGTCCTCGACCCGTCCAACCCGAAGCGCTTCGGCAATGGCGCCTTCTGGGGGCTGATGGCGGTCAGCCTGCTGGCCGGCGACGCGATCGGCGACCTTGCCAACGGCGTGCTGGTGCTGGGCCTGGCGGGGCTCGCCGGCCTGGGCCTGATCGGCCGAAGCAACCCGCCGACAACCGGAGCCGAGCAGCGCGAGGCCTTTTCCGCGCGCCTCGGCAACAGATTGTTCCTGCCCGCCCTGATCATCCCGGCGACCGCGTTGTTCGGGACCCTCATCTACAATTACACGCCGGTCGGCAGTTTCGGCTGGTTCGAGCCCAAGCGCGAGACCTACATGCTGCTAGCGGTCGGCGTGCTGCTGGCATTGGCGACGATCTTCGCCTGGCTGCGCCCGCCCGCGATCGCGCCATTGCAGGAAGGCCGGCGGCTGATCGACGCGATCGGCTGGGCGGCGGTGCTGCCGCAGATGCTGGCGGCGCTGGGCGTATTGTTCGCCGCCGCCGGGGTCGGCGACATCATCGGCGCCATGGCGCGATCGGTGATCCCCGAAGGCAGCGTCCTGGTAACCGTCGCCGTGTTCGGGCTCGGCATGGCCATCTTCACCATCATCATGGGCAATGCCTTCGCCGCCTTCCCGGTGATGGCCGCGGCGATCGGCGTGCCGCTGCTGATCCAGGGCTATGGCGGCGACCCGGCGGTGGTCGGCGCGGTCGGGATGCTCGCCGGCTTCTGCGGGACTTTGATGACGCCGATGGCGGCCAACTTCAATCTGGTGCCCGCGGCCCTGCTCGAGCTCAAGGACCAGTATGGCGTGATCAAGGCGCAGATCGCGACCGCGCTGCCGCTGCTCGTCGTCAACATCCTCATCATCTACGTGGCGGCGTACTGGTGAGCGGGCACCGCCTCGACGCCGCGCTGGCCGCGCGCTTTGCTGCAATCGCCCTCGGCCATGTCGGCAAGGAATATCCGCACAAGCTCGACCATGTGCTGCTCGGCGACGAGGATGCGCTGCCGCCGCGCCTGCTCCACCCGGTCTTTTTCGGCAGCTTCGACTGGCACAGCTGCGTCCACGGCTGGTGGACCCTGCTGACGCTGCGGCGGTTTTTTCCGCAAATGCCGGAGGCGAGCGAGATCGCCGCCCGCGCCGACTCCAGCTTCACGCCGGAGAAGATCGCCGCCGAGCGCGCCTATCTCGACCGGCCGTTGTCGGCCGGGTTCGAGCGGCCCTACGGCTGGGCCTGGCTGCTTTACCTGCACCTCGAGGCGGCGCGGCACGGCGACCGGCGCTGGGCGGCCGAGCTGGAGCCGCTGGCGCGCGCCTTCGCCGAGCGGCTGCGCCATTATCTGGACATCCTCACCTACCCGATCCGCACCGGCACCCATTTCAACAGCGCCTTCGCGCTGGTGCTGGCGAGCGAATGGGCGGAGCGCTTCGACCCAGGGCTCCAGGCGGCGATCGCCGGCCGGGCGCGTCAATGGTTCGGCGAGGATCGCGACTGCCAGGCATGGGAGCCGAGCGGCGACGACTTCCTGTCGTCTGCGCTGACCGAAGCCCTGTGCATGCTGCGCACCCAGCCACCGGAGACGTTCGCAAGCTGGTTCGCCGACTTCCTGCCGCGGCTGGCCGAGCGGCAGCCGGCAACCCTGTTCCGGCCGGCTACGGTCAGCGACCGCAGCGACGGCAAGATCGCGCACCTCGACGGGCTCAACCTCAGCCGCGCCTGGTGCTGGCGCGCGCTCGCTCCGGCGCTGCCGGCCGCGGCCGGGCTCGTCCGCGAGACGGCCGAACGCCACCTCGACGCGGCCATGCCGCACATCGCGGGCGACTATGCCGGCGAGCATTGGCTGGCGAGCTTCGCGCTGCTGGCGCTGACCACGCAATGAGCTTTTCGCATACGGCCGTTGCATCGGCCGGCGCTGCGCGGCGTTGAGCGCAGCGTGCCAAGCTACCAGCCAGACCCCCGCATCCTCGAACTCGGCCCCGACTTCTTCGATGAAGTCGAGCCGGCGCGCTTCCCGCAGGCGATCCCCCGCTTCCTCAACCGCCGCGCCGCGGCCGAGGTCGGGCTGGAGGATCTCGACGAGGCCCGCTGGACCGACCATTTCTGCCGCTTCGCGCCGCTCGCCGGCAATCTCGAGCGGCCGCTGGCGCTGCGCTACCACGGCCACCAGTTCCGGGTGTACAATCCCGACATCGGCGATGGCCGCGGCTTCCTGTTCGCCCAGCTTCGCGACGTCTCCGGGCGGCTGCTCGACCTTGGCACCAAGGGCTCGGGACTCACCCCCTACAGCCGCACCGCGGACGGGCGGCTGACGCTCAAGGGCGGGGTGCGCGAGGTGCTTGCGACCGAGATGCTCGAAGCGCTCGGCGTCAACACCTCGCGCACCTTCGCACTGTTCGAAACGGGCGAGGAACTGGTGCGCGGGGACGAGCCGTCGCCGACCCGCTCGGCGGTGATGACCCGGCTCAGCCATGGCCACGTGCGCATCGGCACGTTCCAGCGGCTCGCCTTCTTCGGCGAGGCCGACAATGTCGACCGGCTGGTGCGCTATTGCCTCGAGCATCTGTTCGGCGAGGCGCCCGTTACCGGGCGCGCGGATAATGCGGTGCGCCTGTTCGATCTGGCCGCGGCGGCCACCGCGCGGCTCGCCGCAAGCTATCTGGCCGCCGGCTTCGTCCACGGCGTGCTCAACAGCGACAATATCAACGTCACCGGCGAGAGCTTCGACTATGGCCCGTGGCGCTTCGCGCCCGAATGGGATTCGGCCTTCACCGCGGCTTATTTCGACCATTACGGGCTCTATGCCTTCGGGCGGCAGCCCGAGGCGATTCACTGGGACCTGGCCCAGCTCGCCGGGGCGCTGACCTTGGTCGCCGAGGCGCCGCCGCTCGCCGACTTGCTGCGCGGCTGGAGCGAAAGGTTCGAGGATGCCTTGGTCGCGGCCTTGCTGTGGCGGCTGGGGGTCGAGCCGGGGGAACGCGAAGCGGACCGGGCGCTGGTCGCCGCCCTGGTCCAGGCGCTGCAGTCGCGGGCGGCGACCATCGACCGCATCTTCTTCGACTGGCGCGGCGGCCGCGACCCGGGCGAGCAGGCCTATCCGGCCGAGCCGTTCCGGGCGCTGGCCGCGGCGCTCAACGGAAAAGCGCGCGCGCCGACCCATGCCTATTGGTCGGATGCCGAGCCCTGCTCGATGCACATAGAGGAGGTCGAGGCGATCTGGTCGGCGATCGCGGATCGTGACGACTGGTCACCGCTGGAAGCCAAGGTCGCTGCGATCCGGCGCATGGGCGAGGCGATGAAGGACGCCGGTGCCCCGACGCCTTGACCGGCACGGCACGGCATGGTGAGGCGCCGCCGATGGCGCAAACATTGGTGTCAACAGAGCCGGCGACCGGCGCGACAATCTGGTCGGGAGAGGTCGGCGACGCCGCCGCCGAGGTCGCCGCCGCCCGCGCTGCATGGCCGGCCTGGGCGGCGCATTCCGTCGCCTATCGCATCGAGGCGCTGCGCCGCTTCGCCAATGTCGTGCGCGCCAGGGAAAAGCCGTTCGCCGAGCTGATCGCCCGCGAGACGGGCAAGCCGCTGTGGGAAGCGCGCACCGAGGTGGGCGCGGTCATCAACAAGGTCGAGATTTCGATCGAGGCGTTCTCGGAGCGCACCCCGCAGCGCAAGCTGGAGGCCGCGCTCGGCAACAAGGTCGCGGTGCGCCACAAGCCGCACGGCGTGCTCGCCGTCCTCGGCCCCTACAATTTCCCCGCGCATCTGCCCAACGGGCACATCGTGCCGGCCTTGCTCGCCGGCAATGCCGTGGTGTTCAAGCCTTCGGAGAAGACGCCCGCGACCGGCGCGATGCTGGTGCAATGCTTCCACGAGGCCGGCATAAGCGAAGGCGTAGTGCGGCTGCTGATCGGCGGGCCCGAGGAGGGCCGCGCCCTGGCCGCCGAGGCGGGCATCGACGGGCTCTTGTTCACCGGCTCGGCCCGGGCCGGCAAGGCGCTGCACCGGGCGTTCGCCGACATGCCGCACAAGATCCTGGCGCTGGAGCTTGGCGGCAACAACCCGTTGGTCGCCTGGGACGTCAAAGATGTCCAGGCGGCGGCCGCGACCATCGTCCAGTCGGCATTCCTGTCGGCGGGCCAGCGCTGCACCGCGGCGCGGCGGCTGATCGTTCAGGAGGGCAAGGACGGCAAGCTGATCGACGCCGTCACGGCATTGGTCGACCGGCTGATCGTCGACCATCCCTTTGCCGATCCGCAGCCGTTCATGGGCCCGGTGATCGACCTTGCCGCCGCGGACCATCTCCAGGAGCAATGGCTGGGGCTGATGATGAAGGGCGGCAAGCCGATCCGCCGGCTCGACCGCCTGGTGGAGGGGCGGCCTTACCTGACTCCGGCGATCATCGACGTCACCACGGTTCCCGACCGGCCGGACGAGGAAATGTTCGGACCGGTGCTGCAGATCGTCCGGGTGCCCGACTTCGACGCGGCGATCGACGAGGCGAACGCGACTCGCTTCGGGCTGGCCGCGAGCCTGATCGGCGGCTCGCCGGGGCTGTATGACCGCTTCTGGGCGAACATTCGCGCGGGGGTGATCAACTGGAACAAGCCGACCAACGGCGCCCCTTCGAACGCCCCGTTCGGGGGCGTCGGCCTCAGCGGCAACCATCGCCCGAGCGCCTTCTACGCCGCCGATTATTGCGCCTATCCGGTGACCTCGAGCGAGGCCGAGACATTGCGCGCGTCGATCGCCCAGGGGCTGCGCGACCCCAACATGATCGAGGACTAGGGCAACCGCCTAGATCGCCCTGGTGTCATAGGCCCAGTGCAGCAGCGCCTGCCGCTGGCGGCGGCGGCACGACAGATCGTGCGGCTCGCAATTGCGCCGGATCTGCGCGAGGTGCCGGCGCATCGCCCGCCAGCGGCCGATCTGGCGCTCGTCCTCCTGCACCAGGCGGCGGCCCATGAAGTAGCGGCAATACCATTGGAACCAGCCGCGCGGGTCGTCGGGGTGGATCCAGCCCTTGCGCCGCCACTCCGAGAGGGGCTGGCTGGCCTCGACCCCGAAGAAGTTGAGCAAGCAGTCGCGCTTGCCGGTCGCGAGCCTGGCGTTGCGGAACCAGCTGGCGGGGAACTCGCCGCGGCAGTCGGTCAGATATTTGCCGCAGAAGACGCCGAGCTCGAGCATCTGCCTGGGCGTCAGCTCGGGCGCGAATCCATCCGCGAAGTCGCGGCCCGTCGGCGCCGTCAGCTCATAGACATAGCCCTGCTGCATGCGGTCGTTGACAGTGACGGTGCGGCTCATGGTGCTTTCGCTCGCGCTGCCGCAGCGGCAGCGCGAGCGAAAGCACCATGAGCCGCACCGTCACTGTCAACGACCGCATGCAGCAG
>DATLFV010000158.1:0-7269 GCA_035540875.1 Sphingomicrobium sp.
GTGCCGGCGAGCGCGCCGGGATCGTCGTCGAACCCGGACGCTTCGGCCATCAATTCGCGCATATAGTCGCCTGCCCGGTCGCGCAGCAGCAGCGGCACGCCCTTCTCGACCACTGCGAGGTGGCGGCCATCGCCGGTCACCAGCAGATCGGGTGTCGGCGCCAGCGCGGCACCAAGCGCGCCGATGACCGCGGGGGCAAGGCCAAGAAGCCGGATGCGGCTGGTCCACAGCAGCAGCCACAGCCCCCCCGCGACGATCAGGCCGAACGACCAGGGCGGCATTGCCGGGATGGCCGCGACGGCGCCCTTGGCCGACGCGACGCCCCGCGCAAGGCCGAGCAGGAGGTCGATCGAAAGGCCGGTCAGCCACCACAAAGGCGCGCCGATGCCGGCGACGTCGAGGAGCAGGGCGGCCGCCTCGAGCGGCATGATGACGAACGTGGTGAGCGGGATGGCGATGAGGTTCGCGAGCACCCCGTAGAGCCCGGACTTGTGAAAATGGAACAGGGCCACGGGGATCAGCGCCAGCTCGACCGCCAGCCCGGTCGCGGCGAGGCCGAGCAGGAAGCGGCCGAAGCGCATCGCAACGCCCTCGTCGCGGCGGGACAATGATGCGCGTGCCCAGCGCGTCGAATGCAGGGCGATGATTGCAGCGACCGCCGCAAAGCTCATCTGGAAGCTGGCGCCCGGCAGCACTTCGGGGCGGAACAACAGCACCAGCAGCGCGCCGACGGCGAGCAGGCGCATGCTGATCCCGTCGCGGCCGAGCGCAACGCCGGCCAGCACCAGCAAGGCGGCGATGCAGCTTCGGACGGTCGGCACCTGCATCCCGGTCAGCAATGTGTAGCCGATCCCGGTCAGGGCGCCGGCCGCCGCCGCGGCCAGCACCAGGTTGAACCGCAGAGCCAGCCGCTCGCTCAGCGCGAGCAGCCGCATCGTCAGCAGCATCGCCGCGCCGACCGCGGCGGCGATGTGCAGCCCGCTGACCGAAAGAAGGTGGGTGAGGCCGCTGCGCCGCATCGCCTCGGCATCCTCCTTGGTGACGGCATTCTGGTCGCCGGTGGCAAGCGCGATGGCGATTCCGCCGGCAGGCCCGGGAACCGCCTGTCGAATATGCTCGCGCAGCCGGTCGCGCACGCCATCCAGCCCCGTCGCCCGCGCCGGCACCAGGACGGTCACCGGCCCAATCGCCCGGCCGACCCCGCCGATCTGCTTGAACCAGGCATCCCGCGCGAAGTCATAGCTGCCGGGGAGCGCCATCGGCGGCGGCGGCGTCAGCCTGGCGCGAAGGCGCAGCCGGGCGCCGCTGGCGATCCCCTCCGGAGCGTCTTTGGCCTTGAGCGACACCCGCACCCGCGGCGGCAGGGCCGGATCGTCGGGCGCCAGCCATAGCCTGAGGTCGCCCTTGGCAACGAGCGTCTCGACCCGCTCCACCCGGGCGTCGAACGCGGTCACCAAGGGGCGCTCCAGCCGCGGCGCGCGCACCCATTCGGCCCGTGCCCAGACCAGCGCGCAGCCGAGCGCCAGCGCCAGGCCGAACCAGCCGGCTGCACGCTCGGCGCGCCCGCCGCGCGCGGCGAAGCCGGCGACGGCGAGGCCGGCGGCGAGGCACAGGAAGGCGGTCCACTGCCGCGGCCCGTCGAGGGCGAACCAGGCCGCGATCCCGCCGCCGAGACCGACCACGAACCACAGGGGAAGCTGCGCGCGCTCATGCTCGAGCAGGGCCTCGACCCTATCCCGAGCGGCTTCGATCCGCGCCTTCCAAAAGCCCCGAGCCCGCTGTGGAAGAGGCGCACCCGCTATGTTAGGGGCGCTCATCCATTGCATTGCCCGGCAAGAGAAGAGCAAAGCGCTTCCCAGCGCAAGTGAGAATGAATGAATAGCGAAAGCAGCTCGTCACCGCCCTCTTCGCAGCCCGTCGTTACGCGCTTCGCTCCCTCCCCAACCGGCTTCCTGCATATCGGCGGCGCCCGCACCGCCTTGTTCAACTGGCTGTTCGCGCGCCACCATGGCGGCAAGTTCCTGTTGCGCATCGAGGACACCGATATTGCGCGCTCCACCAAGGAGGCGGTCGACGCCATCCTCGACGGAATGCGCTGGCTTGGCCTCGACTGGGACGGCCATGAATATTTCCAGTCGCAATTCTGGGCCCGCCACGCCGAGGTCGCGCATCAGCTGCTGGAGCGGGGTGCCGCCTATCGCTGCTTCATGAGCCAGGACGAGCTCGCCGCCGCCCGGGAAAAAGCCCAGGCCGAAAAGCGCCCGTTCCGCATCGAAAGTCCGTGGCGCGATTCCGCCGCCCCGGGCGAAGGGGCGTTCGTCGTCCGCCTCAAGGCGCCGCGCGAGGGCGAAACCGTGATCGAGGACCGGGTCCAGGGCCGGGTGGTGGTGCGCAACAGCGAGATCGACGATTTCGTCCTCCTGCGCTCCGACGGGTCGCCGACCTACATGCTCGCGGTGGTGGTCGACGACCATGACATGGGGGTCACTCACGTCGTGCGCGGCGATGATCACCTCAACAACGCCTTTCGCCAGCTGGCCATCATCCGCGCCATGGGCTGGCCGGAGCCGGTCTACGCCCATGTCCCGCTGATCCACGGCCCGGACGGCGCCAAGCTATCCAAGCGCCACGGCGCGCTGGGCGTCGACGCCTATCGCGACATGGGCGTGCTTCCCGAAGCCTTGTTCAACTATCTGCTGCGCCTGGGGTGGGGCCATGGCGATGACGAGATCATCAGCCGCGACCAGGCGATCGCCTGGTTCGATCTCGACCATGTCGGCAAGAGCCCGTCGCGGTTCGACACCAGGAAGCTCGAGAACCTCAACGGCCATTACATACGCGAAGCCGACGACCGGCGGCTGGCCGGGCTGGTCGCGCCGCAGCTTGGCGTTGCCGGCGAGCAGCTGGAGCTCCTGGTGCGGGCCATGCCGGAGCTCAAAGCCCGTGCTCACGACATCCACCAACTGGCTGACGGCGCTCGCTTTCTGTTCGCCGAGCGCCCGCTGGCGATGGACGAAGGCGCGGCCGCCTTGCTGACCGCCGAGGCACGGGGGCTGCTCGCGAGGGCCCATGCCGCGCTTGCCGCCGTCAGCGACTGGCAACCGGAAGCGATCGAGGCGGCGGTGCGGGACACTGCCGACGGCGCCGGCGTCAAGCTCGGCAAGCTCGCCCAGCCGCTGCGGGCCGCGCTCACCGGCCGCACCACCAGCCCTGGAATTTTTGACGTCCTCGCTTTGCTCGGGCAGGGCGAGAGCCTCTCCCGTATTGCCGATCAGATGGAGCCGAAGGAATGACCGACACGAAGGTGACCCTGCAGATCGAGGGAGGCGACAAGGCCTATCCCGTCATGTCGGGTTCGGTCGGCCCCGACGTCGTCGACATCCGCAAGCTCTACGCCGACACCGGCATGTTCACCTACGACCCGGGCTTCACCTCGACCGCGAGCTGCCAGAGCGCCATCACCTATATCGACGGCGAGCAGGGCATCCTCCTTCACCGCGGCTATCCCATCGACCAGCTCGCCGAGAAGTCGAGCTTCATGGAGGTCGCCTATCTGCTGATCAACGGCGAGCTGCCGAGCCAGGAAGAGCTCGACTCGTTCGTGTACACGATCTCGCGCCACACCATGGTGCACGAGCAATTATCGACCTTTTACAGGGGCTTCCGGCGCGACGCTCATCCGATGGCGATCCTGTGCGGAGTAGTCGGGGCGCTCAG
Source organism: Sphingomicrobium sp. (assembly GCA_035540875.1). Classification (GTDB taxonomy): domain Bacteria; phylum Pseudomonadota; class Alphaproteobacteria; order Sphingomonadales; family Sphingomonadaceae; genus Sphingomicrobium. The sequence goes on from DATLFV010000158.1 coordinate 3,718, forward strand.
CGCCTTCTACCACGACAGCACCGACATCACCGATCCCAAGCAGCGCATGATCGCCTCGCACCGGCTGATCGCCAAGATGCCGACCCTCACCGCCATGGCCTTCAAATATTCGATAGGCCAGCCGTTTCTCTATCCCGACAACAGCCTCAGCTACACCGGCAACTTCCTGCGCATGACGTTCGGCGTCCCGGCCGAGCCCTACGAGGTCAACCCTGTGATCGAGCGGGCGATGCGGCGGATCTTCATTCTCCACGCCGACCACGAGCAGAACGCCTCGACCTCGACGGTGCGGCTGGCCGGCTCGTCGGGAGCCAACCCGTTCGCGTGCATCGCCGCCGGTATCGCCTGCCTTTGGGGGCCGGCCCATGGCGGTGCGAACGAGGCCGCGCTCAACATGCTGCGCGAGATCGGTCGGCCCGAGCACATCCCGGAATATATCGCCCGCGCCAAAGACAAGGACGATCCGTTCCGGCTGATGGGCTTCGGCCACCGCGTCTACAAGAATTACGACCCGCGGGCGAAGGTCATGCAGCAGACCGCGCAGGAGGTGCTCGACGAGCTCGGAATTTCCGATCCGGTGCTCGATACTGCCCGTGAGCTCGAGCAGATCGCGCTCAAGGACGATTATTTCATCGAGAAAAAGCTCTATCCCAACGTGGATTTCTATTCGGGCGTGATCCTCAACGCGATCGGCTTTCCCACCGAGATGTTCACTGCACTGTTCGCGCTTGCCCGCACCGTCGGCTGGGTTGCTCAGTGGAACGAGATGATCTCCGATCCCGAGCAGAAGATCGGCCGCCCGCGCCAGCTCTACACCGGCGCCACCCAGCGCGACTACGTGCCGCTCGACCGCCGCTAGGCGGCCGGCAGAGCCAAAGTGAAGCGGGCGCCGCTCGGCGGCGTGCTTTCGACGGTGATGTCTCCGCCCATCGAGCGGGCAAGGCGACGCGAGATCGCGAGCCCCAGCCCGGTGCCGCCGGGGTCGGCGCTGGCACGCTCGAAGCGCTCGAAAATGCGCTGCTGGTCGGCCGGTGCGATGCCCGGCCCCTCGTCGGCGACGACCACGCACACCGTGCCCGATGCCCGCGTAAAGCGGATGGTGACGGTGCCGCCGGGCGGTGAATGGCGCACGGCATTGCCGATGAGGTTTACGAGCACCTGGATGACCGCACGCTGTTCACCGCTGGCACGGAGCCGGCGGCTGGCCTCGAGGGTGATGGTCACACCTCGCGCCTCGGCGGCAGCCTCGACCAGCACCACGGCCTCCTTGGCCATCGCCGCCAGGTCAATGCTTCGCTGCTCGCCGGCAGGCTGGTCGCTCATCGAATGGATGACCGACAGCAAATGGCGCGCGGCCGCGGAAATGTCGCTGGCATAGGCGGCATAGTCGCTGCGCAGCGGCCCGTCGCCGCGCTCGGCGATGCGCTCGGCGCACTCGATGATGCGATCGAGCGGTGAGCGCAGCGCCTCGTCCAGCGCCGCATCGATGGTCAGCCGCGATGGTGCTGCCGCCGGCGCGGCCTGCTCGCCTGCCGCCAGTGCCCTCCCGGAAAAGCCGTCGAAGCTGCCATCGGGGGAGAACATCACCTCTCCGCTCAGGACGAGAACGCCGGCGTCGCCGCTGCGCGGGCGCGCCGGCTGACCAGAAAAGCCATGACGCGCGGCAAGCGCGGTAATCAGGGGCATTTCCCCCGCTTCGTCCTCCTCCAGCCGGAAGACACGAGTCAGGGGCTCGCCGATGAGTGCGTCCGGCGTACTTCGGAGACGCTCCGCCAGGGCCGGCGAGATGGAAAGCAGCTTGAGTTCCTTGTCGGCGGCCCATTCGCCTGCTTCCGGGTCGCTGCTCGCCGCTTCCTCTCCGCCCAGCAGGGCGGCGAGGCGCGGCGCCGCCGCTGGCCGGACCGTCCAGCCCTCGAGCGTCAGCGAGACTTCGTCGCCCTGCGGCACCGCGCGCACCCACAGGTCGATATCATGGTCGGAGCCGGCGGCAATCGCCGGCCGCGACACCGGGATTCCCAGCTTGCGGGCAAGACGCGCGACGGCGGCCACCTGGGGCAGCGCCAGGGTACCGCCGATGGACGAGCCTGCCTCCATCTGCAGGGCAGCGAGTTCCGGGTCCGCCGCGACCAAGCGGCCGACGCGGTCGACCCGCCCCATTACCGGACGGCGGTCAGCGGGCGCGCTGGCCACGGACCTGGCCGAGAGCCGTCAGTGCGGCGCGATAATCGGGATCGAGTTGCAGCCACTCGCGGGCGGCGTCGACTTCGGCAGTGTCGAGGGAATCGAAACGTGCGATCTCACGCGCGGGATCAGCTATGCCGAGCAGGTCGCCGGGCCCGGCAAGCAGGCGCGCCGCGAGCTCCCGCGACACCGCCGCCATGCGCAGCAGCAGCATCAGCTGCTCGCCTTCGCCTGACAGGAGATGGGCAGCCGCGTCGTCGGTGGCGATGGCCGCGCGACGGCCGAGCGCTTCGGCAACCAGCCCGACTTCTCCTTCGTCGGCGGCCAAGGCGATCAGCTCATCGTCAAGCCGCCCGCTGCCGTCGAGCAGGCGGACCAGCTCGCCCGTCAAAGCCTCCATCGAGCGCCCTGCGTCATGGCGACCAAGCAAGGCGCGACCCGCAGCGTCGAGCTGTCGGTCGGCACCTGCGGGGTCGATGGTGACCAGCAGCCGGCGCCGCAACGCCGCGGCTACCGCATGAACCAGAGCGGCGGCCACACGGGGAGGCAAATCATCGAACTCGATGCGCAGCTGGGCAAAGCGATCCCGCCGCCTCCCACGCGCGAGGATCAAGGCCATTGCGGCGGCCGAGATCGACGGGTCATCATCGCTGACCAGTGCCTGCAGGAAGCGGCCGTCACGGCGGCCCGCGCGGGCACGCACACTGCCGGCAATCTGTTCCTCGTCGGCCCGCCGCAGCAGCAGCTCGACGAGTCCCGCCATGTCGAGCAGCCCGGCGGCATTCAGCTCGCTGACCAGATCCTGGTTATCGTCGTCGTTGGCGACGGTCGAGCGCGGCGGCAAGCCGGCGCGCAACTCGTCCGCGACATCACTGACGAGGCCGTGGAGCATCGCCGTCATCAGCGCCCGCTCCTGCTCCGTCAGGCGGTCAGCCGGATCGAGAAAGAAGTCGCGGCGCACCGTTGCCAACCGGCCCCGCCCCCCGGGACGCGGCTGGGCAGTCCGCTCCTCGACGCGGGTCGACACTGGCCAATCTTCGGGCGCCATAATCCGGCGCTTATCAGGCCCGGGTTAACGCGTCGTCAATCGCCTTGAAGGCGGTGCCTTACGTGTTGAATGAAAAAGAAGGATCCCGCGGCATAAAGCGCAAGCCCTGCAAGCGCGCTGGTCCACGCGCCGAACAACGCGAAAGGCACTGCGGCGAGGATCGCGTTGCGACGCGAGAACAGCCAGATCTCACCCGGCAGGTGAACGCCCCCGCGTTCGATCCGCGCCGCTTCGGCGAAGGCTGCGGCGGCCAGGGCCGTGGCGAACGCACCCCAACCGGTGGCGTGCCAAGTCAGCCGCCAGCCGAGCGCCAGCATCGCCAG
>DATLFV010000159.1:0-42056 GCA_035540875.1 Sphingomicrobium sp.
CGTCCCTGAGGTCGAGCTCTCCGACGCAGTCCTCGCCATCGAAAAAGCGGGTCAGCAGCTCGGCGATGGGTCCGGAGCGCAAACATTCCGCCTGATTCCAGTCGAGCGCAGCGCAGGTCGAGCGCTCGACTGCATCGGTGAAGCGGGAATTATGGGCGAGAACCTGAAGCTGGCCGCAGATGGTCCGGGTGATCACCGCGGCGGCGATCGGCAGCGCCCCAAGCAATGCGGCGTCGTCCGCAGTCACGAACGAGGGTTGTGCGCCCGGGTTGTCCTTCCGCCGGTACCTTGAAGGCGCCGGCGGCCGGTGTGCTGCAGCCTGCATGGCATCGGCTATGCCGCAGAGGGGTTAATTCTGTGTTGCACGCCCCCTGCGGCAGCGATGCCGACGCCTGCCGCTAGCGCCTCGCCACCGCTGCGAGCCCGGGTGCGAACTCGGCGCCATGCGGCACGAGCGCGGTCGACCTGGCGACCGTGTCGCCGATCGGTTCCGCGCGGCCCTTTAGGCAGGCGCTGAGGAAGTTCTCGGTAACAGCGTTGAAGGCGATGCTGTTCACCGGCCGCGCGAAGCCGTGCCCCTCGTCGGGGAAGAGCACGTAGGTCACGGGGATTCCCTTCGCCTTCATCGCCGCGACGATCTGGTCAGACTCGGCCTGCTTCACACGCGGGTCGTTGGCCCCTTGGCCGATCAGCAGCGGCCGTTTGATGTTGCCGGCCGCGTAGAGCGGCGAGGCGGCATCAAGCAGCTTGCGCCCCTCTTCGGTGGTGGGGTCACCCATGCGCTTGTGGAACTGGACCCTGCCCGCTTCCCAATATGGCGGGATGGTGTTGAGCAAGGTCTGCAGGTTGGACGGGCCGACGATGCTGACCCCGCAGGCGAAGGTGTCGGGAGTGAACGCCATCCCGGCCAGAGTCGCATAGCCCCCGTAGCTTCCGCCCATGATCGCCACCTTGTCGGCGGAGGTCACGCCTTGCTTTACGGCCCAGTCGACGGCGTCGAGCAGATCGTCGTGCATCTTGCGGCCCCACTGCAGGTTGCCCGCATTGACGAATTCCTTGCCGAAGCCGGTCGAGGCCCGGAAGTTGGTGGACAGCACCGCATAGCCGCGGTTGGCGAGCCACTGGTGGGTGGGGTTGAAGCCATAGGCGTCGCGCCCCCAGGGTCCGCCATGCACCAGCAGCACCATGGGCACGGGCTTGTCCGGGCGGCCATTGCCATCGGCGTCAGTGCCGGGCGGAAGCGTCAGATAGCTGACCATGGTCAGGCCGTCGCGCGACTTGATCTCCAGCGGGTGCATCGGCGCCAGCGGCGCGGTGGCCAGTTCCGGGCGGCTGTCGAACAGCTTCGTCAGCCCCCTCGTCTTGCGATCGTAGAGCCAGGTGCTCGCCGGCTGGGTGGCGCTGCTGACCGCCACCGTCCATCTGTCGTCCGCCAGTGTGCGCGAGGTCACGGCGACTTCGCCCTCGAGCTTGTCCTGGAGGAACTTGAGGTCGGCCGCCACCGCATTGCCGATCGGCGTCCACTCGTTCTTCAGGTAATTGACGGCATAGGCCTCGACCCGCCCGGTGCGCGGATGGGCAAGCGTACCGCCGATGTCGGCCCTGGCGTTCTCGGCGATCACGCGCTTGGCGCCGGTCGCGGTATCCTGGGCGACCAAAGCAGCCGTGTTCCGCCCGCGGCTGTCGATCCAGTACAGGGTCTTGCCATCGCTGGTGTACCCCGCCGGCGAGGTGGACCGGCTGTCGTCGAACGTGATCTCGTCTGATGGCGCGGCGGCGACCTTGTTGTTGACCACGCGGAAATAGTCCTTGCCCCCGTCGGGGCGGGTCTTGAGCGCGCCGCGGATCACCAGCCGCTGATCGGCGAGGAAGCTTTCGAAGCCGCCCGTGTTCATCAGCACCGGGGTCAGCTTGCCGGTTGCTAGGTCGAGGCTGTGGATGTCGTGCCACTTGGCATCGCGGTTGTTGAGACCGACGAGGATGCGCCCGGGCACCAGAGGCGAGACGCCGACGACCTGGACCCGCGTCTTCTCGAACGGAGTCAGCAGCTTCTCGGTGCCGGTGACGGGATCGATGCCGTAGAGCAGGAAGTTCTCGTCGCCGCCCTTGTCGTTGACGTAGAGGATGGTGCGGCCGTCCGGCGCCCAGAAATACTGGCGGATGGGCCGGTTCTTCTCGGCCGTCAGGGGCTTGGCGGCAGCGGGATTTGACGCCGGCGCGACCCAGATGTTGAGCACGCCGTCGCGCGGGGCAATCCAGCTCAACCACTTGCCGTCGGGCGAGATGCGCCCGGCGGTCTTCACCGGATTTCCGAACAAAGCCTCACGCGGGATAAGCGGCACGTCGGCGGCAGGCTGGGCCATCGCCGCGGACAGCCCGAGGGACGCACAAGCGGCAAGCAGAATTGCAGTACGAGTCATGTCCGTGAAACCCCCTTCGGCTGCGCGACCTGTCGCGACCCTCTGGCACAGTTAGCGTATTACCGCCCTAATACACAAGCCCGTTTATAGCCATGTCAGAAACGGTTGGACCTGGGGAAGCCGAGGGGCGGCATCCGGCCGGCCGCGCCACGCCCGGCGCGCCAGGGGGTGAGGTCGCTCTCGGTCCTCGTGCGCCCGCTTTCGCCGCCCAGTGCCCAGCTGAGGCCGTCGGCGGAGCGGAAGGCGATTGCGTCGGCAAGGCCGCCGTCGCGGTAACGCTGCAGCGTCACACCCTGCCCGCGCCCGAGCTCCGGAAGCTCGACCAGCGGGAAGACCAGCAACTTGCGGTTCTCGCCGATCACCGCGACGGCATCGGCGCCGTCCGGAACCTCGCGCACGACCGCCACCCTGGCGCCGGGCCGCAGGTTCACCAGCTGCTTGCCCTTGCGCGTTTCGGCGAGCGTCGCCTCGCCGGAGGTCACGAAGCCGCGCCCGTCGCTGCTCGCGACCAGCAGCTTCATGCCGGGCCTGATGACCATCAAGCTGAGGATGTCGACCTCGGCCTCCAGGTCGATCGAAAGGCGGACCGGTTCCCCGAAGCCGCGGCCGCCGGGCAGGCGGTCGCCGGCCAAAGTGTAGACCCGGCCATTGGTGGCGAAGAGCGCCAGCCGGTCGGTGGTCTGGGCATGAAAATGGGCGAACGGTCCGTCGCCCTCGCGCCACTTGAGCTCGGCGATTTCCTCGAGCGCGACATGACCCTTCATCGCACGGATCCAGCCGCGCTGCGACAGGATCACCGTGATCGGCTCCTTCTCGATCATCGCCGACCAATCGATGTCGCGGGTCGCGCTCGCTTCCTCGATGCGCGTGCGGCGGGCGTCGCCGAACTTCTCCTTCAGGGCGGCAAGGTCGCGCTTGAGCCGGGTGCGCTGGCGCGCCGGGCTCTCGATCAGCCTGACCAGCTCCTCGCGCTCCTTGGCCAGCGAAGCGCGCTCGCGGCCGATCTCCATCTCCTCGAGCCGGCGCAGGCTGCGCAGCCGCATGTTGAGGATCGCCTCGGCCTGGCGCTCGGTCAGTGAAAACTCGGCGATCAGCACCGGCTTTGGCTCGTCCTCCCCGCGAATGATCGCGATCACCCGGTCGAGGTTGAGGAAGGCGACCAGGAAGCCGTCGAGCAATTCCAGCCGGTCGTCGATCTTGCCGATGCGGGTGCGGGAGCGCGCGAGCAGCACCTCGAACTGGAAGGCCAGCCAGGCGGTCAGCGCCTGCTTGAGGCTCATCACCCCAGGCGTTCGGGTGGCGTCGAGCACGTTGAGGTTGAGCGGGAAGCGGACCTCAAGGTCGGTCAGCCGGAACAGGCTCTCGAGCAGCAGCTGCGGGTCGACGGTGCGCGAGCGCGGCTCGAGCACCAGCCGCACCGCCTCGTCGCTCTCGTCGCGCACGTCGGCCAGGATCGGCAGCTTCTTGTCGGCGATCAGCGCGGCGACCTGCTCGATCAACTTGCCCTTCTGCACGCCATAAGGGATCTCGCTGACCAGAAGGTGCCAGCCGCCGCCCTTCTCCTTTTCGACCGACACCGATGCCCGCAGCCGGAAGCTGCCGCGGCCGGTCGCATAGGCCTGCGCAATTGCCTCGCCGCTGTCGACCAGCACCCCGCCGGTCGGGAAATCCGGTCCGGCGACGAAATCCATCAGCGCCCGGTCCTCGGCCTTGGGGTTGTCGATCAGGTGGGTCGCGGCGTCGATCAGCTCGGAGACGTTGTGCGGCGGGATCGAGGTCGCCATGCCGACCGCGATGCCGCTGGCGCCGTTCGCGAGCAGGTTGGGGAACAGGCCCGGGAAGACCTCGGGCTCCTCTTCCTCGCCATTGTAGGTGGGCTTGAACTCGACGGTGCCGTCGTCGAGCCCGGCCATCAGCTGGGTCGCCACCGCGGTCAGCCGCGCCTCGGTGTAGCGGTAGGCGGCGGCATTATCGCCGTCGATGTTGCCGAAATTGCCCTGGCCGTCGACGAGCGGGTAGCGAAGCGCGAAGTCCTGCGCGAGGCGGACCATCGCATCATAGACCGACTGGTCGCCGTGCGGGTGATATTTGCCGATGACATCGCCGACCACGCGCGCCGACTTCTTGTAGGCGCCGGCGGGGTCGAGGCGCAGCAGGCGCATCGCCCACAGCAGCCGGCGGTGGACGGGCTTCAGCCCGTCCCGCACGTCCGGAAGCGAGCGGGCGGTGATCGTCGAGAGCGCATAGACGAGGTAGCGCTCGGAAAGGGCCGCGTCGAACGGGGTCTCGATGACGTTGCTATGGTCGGGCTGCTGCATGAACCGGCTCTAGCAAGCCGGCCCCGCCCCTGCCACCGTGCCGATCCGTCATTCGCGGCGGTGCCGCCGGCGGCGTGATCGCAGCGCGCTGGCAACGGTCAGCGTCAGCGCTGCGGCCAGTGTGTCCGCGACCCAGTCCAGCAGATCGCCGTCGCGGTGCAGATCGGGGATCAGCTGGATGATCTCGATCAAGGCTCCAAAGGCCGAAAGCCCCAGGAGAAGCCGAACGGCACCCGTTGCCGGGAACGCCCAGGCGGCCAGACCGCCAAGGGTTGCGAACGCGATGATATGCTGCACCTTGTCCGACGGGTCCGTGGGCACCCGCGGCGGATGCGGGAGCACCGCCATGACGAACGCGAAAACGGCCGCGGCCCAGAACAGCAGCCTTGGCCACGGCATCTCAGAGATCGATCGGCTGGCGCCTGGCGGCTTCGAGATACCAGGGCAGCGCCGCGGCCAGTCCATCCCTGACATTGTGGGTCGGTCGATAGCCGAGCAGCGAGACCGCCTTGCCGATGTCGGCCTGTGAGTGCTGCACGTCGCCTGGCCGGAAATCCGCGAGCCGCGGCCTCAGCGAGTAATGGACCTGGTGCTGCTGCAGTCCCTCGCGAAGGTGATCGAACAGCTCGAGCAGCGTCGTGCGCTCCCCTACGGCGACATTGTACACCTGGTTCTGGGCCTCGTCCGGGGCAAGCGCGGCGCGCAGGTTCGCCTGCACCGCATTGTCGACGAAGCAGAAATCCCGGCTGGTCGACCCGTCGCCGTTGATGACCACTTCCGCGCCTTCGATCATCGCCGCGATCCACTTCGGGATCACCGCGGCATAGGCGCCGTTCGGGTCCTGGCGCGGCCCGAATACATTGAAATAGCGCAGGCCGATGGTCTTCATGCCGTAAGTGCGGGCATAGACCGCGGCGTAGATCTCGTTCGCCAGCTTGGTCGCCGCATAGGGGGACAAGGGATTGCCGATCCGCTCTTCGCGCTTCGGCAGGTTGGGCTCGTCTCCATAGGTCGAGCTTGAGGCCGCATAGACGAAGCGTTCCACGCTTTCGGTCCGCGCCGCATCGATCATGTTGACGAAGCCCGTCAGGTTCACGTCGTGCGTCGTCAGCGGGTCGGCAATGGAGCGCGGGACCGAGCCCAGCGCCGCCTGGTGGAGCACGAACTGGATCCCGGACACCGCGGCCTGGCAGGCGCCGCGATCCCGGATGTCGCCCTCGATCATCCTGAAGCGCGACCAACGCTCCTCGCCCACTCGCGCCTGCACCTCCGCGAGATTGCTGCGGTGCCCGGTCGCGAAATTGTCGAAGCCGACGACCTGCTGGCGCGCGTTCAGCAAGCCCTCGACGAGGTTGGAACCGATAAAGCCGGCGGCACCGGTGACCAGCCAGCGGCCGCGCAGACCACCGAGCTGTTCCAGATATTCGGATGGCGCGTCCACGGGGCGCCCTCTAGCGGCCCGGTCCCCGCCGTGGAAGCGCTGATCAGGAAATGCCCGGCCCAGGCAGTGGAGAGCCTAATTCCGAACGCGGCCGACGATCATCTGGGTCGCCTGCTCGCGGTTGGTGATCTCGTGGCGTTCGATCTGCAGGTAGCGGGCGACGAAGCGGCGGAATTCCGGCTTGTTCCACTCGCGAAGGTGAGTCGGATTCTCCGGAGGCCCCAGGTGGTGATCGCTGCGCCAGTCATATGCCAGGCGACGGTCCGGCGTCGAAAGCACGACGCGGTCGCGGGCGATGCTGACGATGAACCGCATCAATGCGTCGGGATCCGCGACATGCTCGATGACGTCGGCGCAGATGACGAGGTCAGCCTTCGCAAGCTGCACATCTTCGAAACCGCCGGCGACCCAGGTCCTGTCAGGATACAGTTCCCGCACCCAGCTTATGTTCTGGGGCAGATCGATGCCCGTCGTGTCGAACTCGCCCAGCATGTGGACGAGCTTGTAGCCGCTGCCGCAGCCGACATCGTGAACGGAGCTCAGGCCGTGCCGGATCATGATGGCCCGGGCGGCCTCGTAGACCTCCCTCTGCCACTGGTCTTCCTTGCCGCTGGCGTCGTCGAAGGCAACAGAATCGCGATGGGTATAGCCAGCGGCGATGCCATGGCGTCGGCGCCAGAAGATCAGCGACAGGAGCCGGAAGCGCAGGCGAGCCCCGGCCCAGCCCAACAAGCGGCGCCCGGAGGCGAGCATGTTCATCGAAAATACGCTAGCTCCAAGGCTTGGCATTTTCTACCCATGGCGCCGCCGGCGCGACCTTGCGGCGGGACCTTGCGAGCAGGGGCGCTCGCGAATCGGCTCTTCCGGGAACCGGCCCGCTTGTGCGTAGATCGACTGAGGACATGAACAGCAAGACCCGCATAATCGTGATCGGCCTCGGCTATGTCGGCCTCCCCCTCGCCGTAGCCTTGGCGCGCCGGTTCGACGTCACGGGCTTCGACATCGATCAGCATCGCGTTGCCGAGCTGCGCCAAGGGCACGACCGCACCCGCGAGGTGGCGTCGGATGCCCTCGCCGCGCCCGGCCTGCAGCTGACCTGCGACCCCGCGGATTGCCGCGGCGCTGACATCTATATCGTCACCGTCCCAACCCCCGTTGACGAGCGCAAGCAGCCTGATCTCGGCGCGGTCATGTCCGCGACCCGGATGATTGCCGGCGTGATGGACGGGAGGCGGCGGCCGACCATCATCTACGAAAGCACGGTCTATCCCGGGGTCACCGAAGACATTTGCGGCGCCGAGCTGGAGAAGCTCAGCGGCCTCAGGCGCGGAGCGGACTTCAGGCTCGCTTATTCGCCGGAGCGCATCAACCCGGGCGACCGCACGCACACCGTCGACAAGATCACCAAGGTCATTTCCGGCGAAGACGATGAGGTGGTCGAACAGCTCGCGACGCTCTACGGCGCGGTGACGTCCGGCGGGGTGTTTCGCGCCGCCTCGATCAAGGCTGCCGAAGGCGCCAAGGCGATCGAGAACGCCCAGCGCGACATCAACATCGCCTTCATGAACGAGGTCGCGCAGATCTGCAGCGGGATCGGCCTCTCGGTGTGGGACGTGCTCGCCGCCGCCCGCACCAAGTGGAACTTCCTGCCGTTCGAGCCAGGGCTGGTCGGCGGCCATTGCATCGGCGTTGATCCTTATTACCTGAGCCACCTGGCGCAGCAGCTCGGACACGACCCGCGGGTGATCCTGTCGGGCCGCGGCATCAACGATGACATGGGCCGCTGGATCGCCGACACGCTCCACGAGCGGCGCGGCTGCAAGGCGGGAAGCGTGCTGGTGCTCGGCCTCACCTTCAAGGAAAACGTGCCGGACCTGCGCAACAGCCGCGCGATCGACATCGTGCGGCGGCTCTCGTGGCTTGGGCACGAGGTGGCAATTTCCGATCCCCTTGCCCCCCGGGAAGAAGTCGAGCGCGAGTACGGGCTGCGAACCACCGCACTGGACGGCAGCCGCTACGACCTGGTGGTCGGCGCGGTATCCCACCAGGAGTATCGGGAACTCGGCGCCAATCAGATCGCGGCGCTGGTGGCCCCGGGCGGCACGCTCGCTGACCTCAGGGCCATGTGGCGGGGTCTGGAATTGACACCGGACATTGACCGCTGGAGCCTATAGGGCACCGTGCCGGCCCCGCTGCTCCCCGGCTTGATCCTTTATCATCGCGAGGGCGGCGAGTGGGCGTGAGCGCCGAGCAAGCGGCTACTCGTAGTCGTTCCTCGATGCAGTTATTCATTTCGCTGTCGATCGCGATCTGGTTCAGTAAAATATATGCTTTGTACCGCAGCCACGACGTGTGGTCGGAGCATAGCGGCGTTTACGTGGCGCTCGTCGGAGCAGTGTCATCGTACCGCGAGATCCTGCTCGCTGCAGGGCTGTCCGTGAGTTATTACCTTTCCGGGCGGCTACTCGCGAGGTGGCCGACGGCGAGGGCCCTTTCTGACGTTCTCGTAATTGCCGGCTCTACCTTGGTCGTGCTGGTAAACTATGTGAACGCGCAGCTCGTGCCGACGCTCGGCTCGCCGCTTACATTGCCGTTGATCCACTACTCGAATGTGTTCGCGACACAGCACGGCCGCGACGCACTTTGGGCCTGGACCGATCGCTCGTTCATTCTGCTTGGGACCGGACTGGCGATCGCCGTTGCCGGCGCGTGGCTCGCGGGGAAAGTGGCGCTCCAGCGCTTGGGGCAACGGCTCGTGCTCACGCTGTTGATCACGGGAACCTTTCTGGTCGGCGTCGGCGGGATAACCAGGAGCCCTGCGCCGGCTAACCTTACCGAGAGCGGCACGCGGACGCTGGTTGAGTCGATCGTATATCCCGGGATCGACGCATGGACGCCGCACATACCAGTGGAGCGGCCGTTCAGCCTGGGGGGCGTGGAGCCAGGCCTGCCGCTGCTTGAAGGTCCGGCCGCGAAGCCCAGCAACGTCATCCTGATCGTGCTTGAGGCAGCGGCTGCGCAATATCTGGATACCTATGGCGGGACCTACAACATCACGCCGCATCTCACCGCCCAAGCCGAAAGATCGGTGATCGTCCGGAACGCCTACGCACAAATCGCGTCTTCGACAGCTGCGCTGAGGGTGCTCCTTTCGTCGCGGTACCCTTATCCGTCGATGCTTGCCGCAGCCGACGTTGAGACTGCAGGGCAGTCGCCGCGGCTCCCGAGGATCTTGGCGGACGCCGGCCTGCGCACGGCCCTCTTCCACTCCAGTGACACACGCTTCGACCGAGCCGGTGAATTCCTCGCAAGCAGCGGATTCGTCGCGGCCCGCGACTACCGAGACCGCAAGTGCGGGGACGGCGTGCTTCACGATCGCTACGGCTCGCTTGGCAATTCCGACCGCTGTACATTCGCCGACATGCTGGCCTGGATCGAACAGCAGCACGACAAGCGCTTTTTCGCGATGCTGTGGACCTTCCAGTCGCATTACCCTTATTTCGCCGGCGCGCGCCGGCAGCCCAAGGTGGATTCCGCCTCAATTCCGACGCATCGCGCACGCGCCGACAAGCAGCGTTACCTCGCCGCTCTTTCCGAAGCCGATGACCTGATTGGGGGCTTGCTCCGTCATCTGCAGCGAACCGGTAGAGCCGACGAGACCCTGATCATCGTCACGGGTGATCACGGGCAAGCCTTTGGTCAGCACGGGACGTTCGGAAACGGCACTTCGGTTTACGAGGAGACCGTCCGGGTCCCATTGATACTTATTCACCCGAGACTGGCACGTACAGGCACCTTTCACAGGCTTACTGGCCACATCGACGTCGCCCCGACCATCCTTGACATTCTTGGCCTTGACGTTCCGGATGAGTGGGAGGGCGTCAGCCTTTTTAGAGCAACGCGAGAGCGCCCGATCTACTTCGTCAACAACTCAGCGGATCTGGTGCTCGGCTACCGTTTGGGAAACAAGAAGGTCATTGCCAACTTCGTGCGCGGGACGACCGAGATTTACGACTTGGCGGCCGATCCGGCAGAACGGAGCGACCTCGCGAAGGTGCAGGATGAGCGCGCGGTTCAGATGGAGCAGGCATGGCTCGCGACTTGGGCGGGGCAGCTCAACCGGAGGTGGAGGTCAGATAGTCGACCAAGCAGCGATCGAGCGCGCTAGGATCGTTCCCAAGCCGACGCACCGCTTGACTCCGACGGGTCTCCAGCAATGTACCGACTGATGGTTCAGCAAGAGGCACGTCCCTGGGGTACCCTAGCACATCGAAGAGCCTCCTTTGCGAGGAACCCCCGTGTCAGCGTAATCTCCCACTTCTTCAATGCCGAACGATATTTTGTCGAGGCGATCGAGAGCGTTCTGGCGCAGGAGTTCGAGGATTTTGAACTCCTGCTGGTGGATGACGGAGCCACCGACGCCAGCAGCGCCATTGCCCAGGAATACGCCTCCGCTCACCCGAACAGAGTTTGCTACATTCACCATCCAGGGCGCGAAAATCGCGGCATCAGCGCGTCCAGAAACCTGGGACTCAGCGCGGCGCGCGGCGAAATCGTCGGATTCATCGACGCTGACGACCGTTGGCGGCCCAATAAGCTTGGTGATCAGGTCACACTGTTCGACGAGCACCCCGACGCCAGCGCGGTTTGCGGCGCCGTCAACTACTGGGCGAGCTGGAGCGGCGGCAGGGATAGGGTGTACCGAACCGGGCACGCTCAGGACCGGAAAGTCTACCCGCCTAACGCGCTGCTGGCTTGGTACCCGCTCGGCAACTGCGCCTCGCCAAGCATGTCGGACATCATGTTCCGACGTGAGGCTGCGCTCAAGGTCGGCGGTTTTGACGAAAGCTTCGCTCGCGGATACACCGAGTACCCTTTCCTGACGAAGTTCTATCTCACCGAAATCATCTATGTTTCCAGCGACATCTGGTCGGATTATCGGCAGCACGATGAATCCTGCATGGCAGAACTGACGCGGCAGGGAAGCGACAAGCTGGTACGGGCCCGGTTCCTCGATTCGCTGGAAGACCGCCTCGCCCGCACGTCGCACGAGCATCACATTTCGGTGCACCTGGCTCTGGAACGCGCGCGCCGCCGTTCGACGCAGCGCACGTTCAAAGACCGCTTGAACCCGGCTCTGGAGCGGCTTCGCGGCCTCGTTCGAGAAAGGCGGAGCTAGACGCATGGTGGCAGGCAGCATCGTCCGAACCTTGCTGAGGCGCATGCGAGCCACGCTGCCGCGGAGGCCGCGGCCTGCGATTCTGATGTTCCATCGGGTAGCAGTCGAAAGCTTCGATCCGTGGGGGCTTGCAGTAAACCCGGATGTCTTCGCCCGACAATTGGATTGGCTAAAGCGGCACCGGCGGGTCATGCGGCTGACGGAGTTCGCGCAGCTGTGCCGGCAAGGAACTCTTCCACGCGAGGCGGTCGCTATAACATTTGACGATGGCTATGCCTGCTTCGCTGAACGGGCGGCTCCGTTGCTTGAACGAGCGAACCTGCCGGCGACCGTATTCCTCCCTGTCCAGCTGATGAAGCAGGAAAGTGAATTCTGGTGGGACGAGCTGCAGGAAATCGTTCTGAGCCACGAGGCAAAGCTGCTGAGGCTCGAAGACATTCAGTTTGAGCTCGGTTGCAGGAGAGACGACGACATGGCGTGGCGCCCGGGTGCCGCGCCGGCCACCGCTCGGCAACAGGCGTTTTGGAGCTTGTTCTCGCGGCTGAAGCATTCCCCCCACCTCGATCGTGAAGCTGCGATGGCTGCACTTCGACAACAGGCTGGCCGGCGGGAGCACATCCGTGCATCACATCGCCCGATGCGTGCTGACGAGATCGAAGCTGTCCGCTCGCGCAACGTCGAATTCGGCTCCCATGGTCTCACGCACGCATCCCTGCCTGCACTGCCAAGCGCCGCGAAGGCCGATGAGATTGCCAATAGCGTCGGACAGTGCGAGGCCCTAACTGGAGAACGGCCGCGCACTTATGCCTATGCATTTGGCGACCACGACGCCGAAGCGGAAGCTCTCGTCGAAGCCGCAGGTTTTTGCTGCGCCTGCACCACGGAGCAGAGGACGGTCGGATCTAGCGAACGGCTTTTCGCGCTCCCTCGGGTCCACGTCGGTAACTGGACGCCCGGGCGCCTGAAGCAAGTGGTGGGCGCCGCGTGACCGAGCCTTCGCGCACCCTGACACGGCGCATCGCCCGCCGTTTGCGGCTGGAGCTGCGGCGGATGCATGGCCGTGCCGTCCTGAGGCTGGGAGCAGCCCGCTCCAAGCCGCTGTGCGGCGATTTCGCCGGCACTCGCGGCAAGTCGATCGATCGCCACTATATCGAGCGATTCATCGGCGAGCATGCTCATGACGTCCGGGGCCGGGTCCTCGAGGTCGAGGACGACCGCTACTCCCGGCAGTTCGGCGGCACCCGGGTCACGCGTCAGGACATTCTTCACGTCCACGGCAATGCTCGGTCAACCATCGTCGGCGACCTCACCAAGCCTGGGGTGCTTCCGCCGGCAAGCTTCGACTGCGTCATATTCACCCAGACGCTGCACCTTATTTTCGACATGGCGGCGGCGCTCGAACAAATCCACCGCAGCCTGAAGCCTGGCGGGGTCGCGCTGATAACCGTGCCGGGCATCACGCCCGTGGACCGGGGCGAATGGAAGAACAGCTGGTATTGGTCCCTGACCGAACATTCGCTTCGGCCACTTATGTCCGGGCCATTCGATCCCGCGAAGGTCAGCGTCAGCACGCACGGCAACCTCTATGCCGCCACTACGTTCCTGCTCGGCGCCAGCCTGCAGGAGGTCAGCAAGGCCAAGCTCGAGCCGCTTGACGAAGCCTTCCCGGTGACGATCGCTGCCCGAGCGGTAGCCTGATCGCCGGAAACCGCGAGAGGACGCGCCGTTGGCGAACCCGCCTCCCTCTACGGACCCGCTTGTTTCGGTTGTCATCCCCGCTTTCAACGCCGAGCGAACGCTTGCCGAGACGGCAAGCTCGGCCCTCGCCAGTAGCTATCAGCACCTTGAGTTGATCATCGTCGACGACGGCTCGACCGACCGAACGGCGGAGATTGGCGGCCTGCTTGCTGAAACCGACCCGCGCGTGCGTATCGTTCAGCGATCCAACGGGGGACTGCCGGCGGCGTTGAACACCGGCTTCGATGCAGCCCGGGGGGACTATGTGGCGCGACTGGACGCCGACGACGTGTGGCACCCCGACAAGCTCGCGCATCAGATGGCGCTCGCTCGTACCCGTCCCGAGGCGGCCTTCATCTACACATTCTTCCGCTACATCGACGTTCATGGGCGAGTCGTGCGTGATGGCCCGCCGCAGCGCTTTCCGGCCGGGGCGCTCTGCCGCGGCATCTATGAACCAATCATCGGCACCGGCAGCTCGGTCGTGATGAAGCGATCGGCTGTCCAGCAGGCGGGCGGGTGTGAAGAGGGGTGGCGAACATATGAAGACCTGCTGCTGCAACTGAAGATCAGCGCCAGTTGGCCAATTGCCTTCGTACCGCTCTACCTGGTCGGCTACCGCGTGCAGGCGGGCAGTTTGTCGCAGAGCACGGACGCGATGGCCGCGGAATGGCTGCAGCTCGACCGGCATATCCGGCAGCTGTTCCCGCACGTGCCGCGCCATGTGCATGACTGGGGACATGCGCGACGCTGCGCTGAGATCGCCGAGAGCTTTGCCTGGCGCGGCCAATACGGACGATCCGCAAGCTTCCTGTGGAAGGCAATCCGCCACGATCCGGAATGGAGCCTGCGCTATCTCCAGCACCGCGTCGCTCGCCACGTCCGCCGCCGCCTCGGAGCACCGCGCGCAGCTCGCGAAGGCCCGCGCTTTTTCGACGCCGACCCCTGTGAGCCGCTGAACTACGATCCGCACGGTGCACCGCTCACGGGCGGCGGGCTCGCGCGTCTCGAGCACCTGCGCCTGGCAAGGCTTGCCGCGCTCGACGAGCGACTGGCCGGTGACCAGGCGAGCGCTCTTTAGGCGGCGCCTTCCCGCTGCAGGCGCTCAAGGAACGAGCCGGCCGGCGCCGGATCGTTCTTGAACGTCCTGATGCACTCGTTCCACAGGTGAACCGCGACCGTCTGCTCGGTCACCACATCTTCGAGCTTGTGTGCGGGGTCGCGAATCCAGTCCGCATTCTCCCACGGCATCGGATAGAAGACCTCCACCGGCTCCGCCCACTGGTCGAGCCCCAGCCGCTCGGCGAGCACCGTCAGGGCGTGCGGACTGGTTGTCCCCCATGGCACGCGCGTCAGGTCCGCGCCGCCGGCGATGATCTCGCGGAGCCGCAAGCGCCAATAGGTGCGCCGCGGCAGCCAGCGCGGGGTGGTGCGTTTGTGGAACGGCTCGAGCAAGAGCGACAGCAACGGGCTTTCCGGCGGGATGCGCAGCACGGCATTGTTGATGGTATCGGATGCCTGCGCGCCGAACAGATATGGCTTCTCCAGGTCGATCGGCCGCAGCAGGTACACGTCGGTGTCGAGCCAGGTGCCCAGCTCCCGCCGCAACAGTTCATAGCGAAACCAGTCGGAGTAGAGGTCGTTGCGCCCGACCCATGCAGCGCGCGCACTGGATTCGGGGAGAACCTCCGCTGCGTCGCGCACCTCCACCCCTTCCGGGACGCCGGCTGGCAGCTGGTAGCAGTAGAGCACCATGTGCTGGCCTTGGCGAAGCACCGAGCGCAGGCAGGCGCGCTCGACCGGTCCGAGGCTCTCGCCGATCCACAAGGTGACGCAATTGTCCGCCATCGGGCGTTCCGTGCCTCAGGCCTTGGCGCGGGCCGAAGGCAGCGCGTCGGGCCCGTCACCGGCCACCATGCGCCCCGCCTCGAGCCGGATGATGCGGTCGCAGCCGGCGACCGTCGACGGCCGGTGCGTGATGATCAATACCGTTCGCCCGCGCGCGGCGAACTCGTCGAGCGCCGCCAGCACCGCGCTCTCGGTCGCGGCGTCGAGCGCGTTGGTCGCCTCATCCAGCACCAGCACCGGCGCGTCCTTGTAGATCGCCCGGGCCAGCCCGAGCCGCTGGCGCTGGCCACCCGACAGGCGCACGCCCCCCTCGCCGATCAGCGTCTCCAGCCCCTCGGGCAGCGCCTCCACGACCTCCTCGAACTGGGCGATGCGCACCGCCTCCGCCATGCGCTCATGGTTGATCTGGTCGGGGGCGATTCCGAATGCGATGTTCCGCGCCACGCTTGCGTCGGCAAGGAAGATCGACTGCGGGACATGCGCGATGCTTCGGCGCCAGGCGCGGCGTGTATCACCTGTGAGGACGGCGTCATCGACCATGATCCGGCCCTCGGTCGGCTCGAGCAACCCCATCAGCAGGTCGCCGAAGGTGCTCTTGCCGCTGCCGCTGCGCCCCATCAGCGCGATGCGCGAGCCGCGCGGGATCGTGAGATTCACGTCGCGAAGGGCGGGCGCCCTGGCGTTCGGGTAGAAGAAGGTCACCGCTTCGAACCTGATCGAATCGGTGAACGGCAGCGGCGGCGCCGCTTCGTCGCCATCGGGAGCATCGGGAACAGGCAACCGAAGCAGCGCGAGGACGTGCGCCACGACGTCGCGGTGACCGGCCAGACCGCTCCAGCTGAGGTAAAGCTGCTGCAGGAACGGCAGCAGGCGCATCGCGCCGAGGGCCATGGCGCCGAGGATCGGGACCGCCGGCGCAAGAGCGCCCGCCCGGGCGGTCAGGGCGAGCGCCAAAGCGGCGATCACCACCATGCCGGCGGCCTCGACGATGAACCTCGGCGCCGCGGCGATGAAGGTGGTGCTGGTCCGGGCCTCTGTGAACCTGCGGTCGACGGCGCGGAACGCCTCGATGTGGACTCGCTGGGAATGGTCGATGATGACGTCCCGGATGCCGCCGAGGCTTTCCTGGAGCAGCTTGAGCCTTTCGTCATAGGCTCTGGCCGAATTCCGGGAGTTGCGGGCCAGCGCCCGTGCGGCGATCGCCGACACCAGCAGGTACAGAAGCGCGAATGCGGAAGCGGCGATGGTGGCCGTGAACGGATCGACGCGGATCAGTGCGACGATGATGAAGGCCGCAAGCACCGCCGCCGCCGACGCCTGCATCATCTGCAGCAGCATGGCCACCATCACCTGGCCCTTCTCGAGCGAGGCCAGGACCTCGCTGCTGTTGTGCTCGGTGTGGAAGCTGTAGGGCTGCAGCAGGATACGGCGGTTGATCTCGACGGCAATGTCGTGGCCGAGCCGGAACACGAAGGACTGGCTCGACCAGGCGAGCAGCAGGCGCACCGCCGCCGCGGCCAGGGCCACGCCCATGAACAGGAAGGCCGCCGCGCTGACCCGCTGCGTGGCCCCGGCCAGTTCGAACCTGGCGAGCAAATCGACGAGCCAGCTGAACGGCGTGTTCTGCTCGCCCGCGAGCAAGGACAGGAAGGGCAGCACGCTGGCGATCGTCGCGGTCTCGGCGATCCCGCCGAGCAGCATCAGCGCGAGCACCGCCACGAAGTGCATCCGGCGCCGCGGCGACATGATGCCGTAGAGCTGCCGAAAGGCGACCTTGGGGCCAACCTGCTGCTGCGCCGACATTCGTGCAGTCCCCGCCCTGCTCTGGCCATTCAACAGACGAAGCCCGGGCTTAGGCGGTGGCGAAGCAGCGGGCAAGCGCACCAGAGGCACGCTCCCGACCCGCCGCGATGCGCGCGTCTAGCGCAGGATCGCCGCGCGCCGTCTTGCCAGCCAGTACAGCAGGACCGGGAGCAGCATGGTGAGGACGACGTCCTTGACCGACTCGCCATACTGAACGGCAAGATCGGGCCACTCCTCGAGCGAAAGGTCGCTCCACTCGTTGAGCAGCGCGGCAAGCAGCACGATCAGCAGGGGAAGCGGCCGCGAGATCGAGCTCTTCAACAGCCAGGCCGCGAGGAACTGCAGCAGCACGCCCAGGACCACGTGCAAGGCATCCATGCTCCAGCCGGTGGCATGCTGGACGAACAGCTTGGCCTGATACCATTGCATCGGATCGACGCCCGGCCAGCCAAGTCTGGGAGCCGTCAAAGCCTTCCCCGCGCCAGGATCTGCAACTTCCGGGTCATGCCCGCCGCTTAGCGCCCCAGCCGGTGGTCTTGGAAGGCCAAAGGGGCCAACAAAGCTCCCGCGGGACTGCAAGTGCTTGATTCCCGGAAGCCGCTCGTGCTTTCACTCTTGGCGTCGCGTTCGTGTTGAAAGATCTCCATGCCGCCGCCGCACTCGCAGCACGAACTCGTCAGCATCGTCATGCCGGTGCACAACGCGATGCCGTACCTCGACGCGGCGGTCCAGAGCATCCTCGACCAGACCCACCGGAACATCGAGTTCGTCATCTATGACGACGCGTCGAGCGACGGCTCGACCGAGCGGCTGCGCGAATGGGCGCGCAAGGACAGGCGGATCGTCCTGCACGAGGGCAAGCGCAACCTCGGCCCGGCCCGCAGCTCGAACGCGGCGGTCGAGCGCGCCTCGGCAAGCATCGTCGCGCGGATGGACGCCGACGACATCTCGTACCCGGAGCGGATCGCAAGGCAGCTCGAGGTCCTGCAGTCACACCCCGGCGTCGGCATGGTCGGCTCGCTGTGCGAGATCATCGACTCCGACGGCCGCAAGCTGCGCGGCCCCGAATATTGGCGCCTGACCCGCAACTCTCCGTTCGTGCCGTTCCCGCACGGCTCGATCATGTTCCGCCGCGAGGCGTTCGATCGCGTCGGCGGCTACCGGCCGAAATGCGAATATTGGGAAGACCAGGACCTTGTCATCCGCATTGCCCGCGCAAGCCAGGTGCTGGTCATTCCCGAAGCGCTGTACCAACACCGCCAGTCGCGGCTGAGCACCCGCATCGCCTCGGACCAGCACCGGGTCGAGCATGCGGTGGACCTGATGTACCGCTCGATGGACCGGCTGAACGCGGACGGCGACTACGAGGAATTTCTCAAGGCGATGAAGGCTGGCGACGGCCCGCTTGATCCCCGCGTGTTCGTGTCGCTGGGGTCGCTGGTGCTGTGGGCCGGGGGCAAGCCTCGCCTGTTCCGCAGACTGCTCAAGGGCGGGCAGTTGCGTCCCAACCTGCGCACGCTGAATTCACTCGTGTGGACCGCGTGGGCAAGCCTCAGTCCAGCCACGCTGCGGCTGTTCCTGACCATGCTGGTGCGGGGCCGGAACATGTCCGCGCCCGCGGACCTTGGCACGCAGCCGGTCGGCTGGGCGCCACCCTCGCGCCGGCGGGAAGATCGGCCGGCGGCCGAGCCGACGCGAGGCGAGCGGGCTGCGCCTCCACTGGAGAGGCTGTAGGATGGGCAAGGAGCGGCCGATGCCGGCGATCCTGCTGCACCATCGGTGAGGCAGATCGAGTTCGTGCAACACGAGCCACTGCACTATCCCAAGCGCCTGTCGCTCATTTCGCGCCGACGATTCCAGTTTGCCGGGGCGCTGCTGGTCGGAGCCTTGCTGCCTTTCCTGGTCCGCGCCGTACTGCTCCCCGAAACCTTCCACGCACCGGCAAGCTACAACGCCATCTTCGGAAATGCGGCGGCGATCACCCTGGCGTTCTGGATGCGCCTGTCGATCGAGACCTATCCGGGGATCCGCTCGACCTACATCATCCTGCCGACGGCGCTCAGCACGCACGGGCTGATTATCGCCTTCCTGCTTCTGACCCGCCTGCCCTACGACCGACTGGCCCTGTCGCTCGGCTTCGCGCTCCATGTGCTGTGGAACTACTTCGTCTATTTCTACGCCGAACGGCGCATCCGCAGGCGGATCGCGGTCGTTCCCTTCGGCGCCGTCGATCGCCTGACGGGCATCGGCCAGGTCGAATGGTTGGTGCTCTCCCGACCCAGCCTGGAGGAGGCGCGCCGCTGCAATGCCATCGTCGCGGACTTCAGCGCTGACCTGCCGCCGCAATGGGAAGCCTTCCTGGCCGACGCGGCGCTGGCCGGCCGGATCGTCTACCAGGTCAAGCAATTGTCGGAATCGCTCAGCGGCCGGGTCGAGCTCCACCATCTCTCGGAGAACAGCTTCGGCTCGCTGCTGCCCGCCCGCGGCTATTTCTACCTCAAGTCCGGGCTCGACTTCCTGCTGGCGGTCGCTTTGCTTCCGCTGCTGCTGCCCCTGCTGGCGGCGATCGCGATCTGCGTGCGCCTCGATTCGCCCGGCCCGGTAATCTTCCGCCAGGCGCGGGTCGGGCATGCCGGCAAGCTGATTACCATCTACAAGTTCCGCACCATGCGTCCGGCTATCAGCGAGGACGACCGCCGGGCGGCGATGACCGGCAAGAACGACGCGCGCATCACCCGCGTGGGTGCGGTGCTTCGCCGCACCCGGCTCGACGAGCTGCCCCAGGTCCTCAACATCCTGCGCGGCGAGATGAGCTGGATCGGCCCCCGGCCGGAGGCGGAGATCCTGTCGATCTGGTACACCAACGAGCTGCCGTTCTACCGCTACCGCCATGTCGTGAAGCCGGGCATCTCGGGCTGGGCGCAGGTCAACCAGGGCCATGTCGCCGAGGTCGACGAAGTCCACCGCAAGCTTCAGTACGACTTCTACTACATCAAATATTTCTCGCCCTGGCTCGACCTGCTGATCCTCTTCAGGACGATCAAGACGATGCTCACCGGCTTTGGCTCCCGGTGATGCGCGACCCTCGGCCATGACCTCTGTTCCTTCTGCCCTGAACTCGATCGGATGATGCCCGCGCCATGAAGAATGTCGACCATGACACGGTGGAGGGCTTCGGACAGGAGTGGTCCGCCTTCGACCAGTCCGAACTCTCCGAGGAGGAAGGGCGGAGCATCTTCGCCGATTATTTCGCGATCTTCGACTTCACCGACCTCGACGAAGGCTTCGACCTCGGCTGCGGCTCCGGGCGCTGGGCCAGATATGTCGCGCCCCGGGTGAAGCGACTGCATTGCATCGACCCCTCGGCGGCGATCGATGTCGCCCGGCGAAATCTCGCGGACCACGACAATGTCAGCTTCCACCGCGCGGACGCCGAGCATATCCCGCTGCCCGACAATTCGCAGAGCTTCGGCTACAGCCTTGGCGTCCTTCACCACATCCCCGACCCGGAACGGGCGATGCAAAGCGCGGTCCGCAAGCTCAGGCCCGGCGCCCAGTTCCTCGTCTATCTCTACTATGCGCTGGAAACGAAGCCGGCCTGGTTCCGGGGCGTCTGGAAAGTCTCGGACGTGGTCAGGAAGGGCATCTCGCGCCTGCCCTTCCCGGTGAAGCGGCCGATCACCTCGGCGATTGCAGCCCTCGTCTACTGGCCGCTGGCGCGCTTTGGCCGGCCTACCTGGCCGCTCGTCGAGATCTACCGCGGGAAAAGCTTCTACACGATGCGCACCGACGCCCTCGACCGGTTCGGCACCCGCCTCGAGCACCGCTTCACCAGGGATCAGATCCGCGCGATGATGGAGCGCTGCGGCCTGACCGACATCCGCTTCTCGGACAGCAAGCCCTACTGGGTGGCAGTCGGGATCAAGCGCTGACCGGCCG
This sequence comes from Sphingomicrobium sp., assembly GCA_035540875.1. GTDB lineage: Bacteria > Pseudomonadota > Alphaproteobacteria > Sphingomonadales > Sphingomonadaceae > Sphingomicrobium. The sequence continues at coordinate 20,686 of DATLFV010000159.1, forward strand.
GCCCCGCGCCCAATAGCGCATCACTCCGAACCTGAATTCGCGGTCAAGGACGTCCAGGCCGGCGGCGGCGAGAATCTCTTCCAGCTCCTCGCGATCGAACTCGGCAACATGGTCCTCGTCGGTGTAGATGAGGTCGCGCCCGCGCTTCAGCCTCACTTGGTTGAGCGTGTTGCAGTCGAAGTCCGGGACTTCGATGTAGACCCGGTCGAAATGTCCCGCGAGTGAAGCGAGGAATAGCTCGGGCTCTTCTAAATGCTCCAGCACGTGGCTGAGGATCAGCACGTCGAAGCGGCCGCTTTGCTCTAGAAACTCCCGAGCCTCACCATGGATGAAGGTAACCGACGGATGTTCGCGCCGGCCGCGTTCGATCGCCGCGGCGTCGCTGTCGACGCCCACCCGCTCGGCAGCCTTCACTCTCGACAGAACACGCCCGGAACTGCACCCGATCTCGAGCACCCGGTCCTCCGGACCGATGTACTTGTGGAGGAAGTCGTCCTTACCCCAGATGTTCAGCCCGTCGTGCGCGGCATTGTCGCGGGCCAGCCGATCGGCGATGGCAGCGGCGTCGAGCATCATGTCCTTAGGCAGCGCCCGGTTTAGCCGGTAGAGCACCGACGCGAGCCAGTTGCGGCGCTTCCTCCGGCTGATGCGCACACCCATCGCGCTCATCTTGGCCAATTCGCCCTGCCCGGGCAAGCTGCCGGCGAGGCTCATTTCCAGCCGCACTGAGCAACTGGTCTGGCTCGCCGTTTTGTGACATTGACACGCCGGCGGGGCGAACTGGCGTCGATACTCTGCTTTCAACACGGCCGACAGGATCTGCGATGACGAAGGCGAAGGTTTTGATCACGGGCGGTGCGGGGAACATCGGGGGAAGTCTGACCAGGCACTTGTGCGAACAGGATCGCTACGAGGTGATCGTTGTCGACAATTTGCAGAGCGGGTCGACCAAGAAGCTTCCGCCGGCGGCGCCGCAATTCACGTTCATCCGCGCAGATGTGAACAGCTATGCCGACGTCGCGCCCATATTCACCTCGTACCGGCCGGACTACGTCTTCCACTATTCGGCAACGGTCGGGGTGGCACGAACCCTCAAGCACCCGATGCAGGTCCTCAACGACATTGATGGCCTGCGCAACGTCCTCACCCTCAGCAAGGGTGTCGGCGTAAAGCGCGTCTTCTACGCATCTTCGTCGGAGGTTTACGGCGAGCCGGTCGAGCTCCCCCAGCGCGAGGACACGACTCCGCTCAATTCCCGTTTGCCCTACGCAGTGGTCAAGAACCTCGGCGAGATCTACTTCCGAACCTATCAGCGTGAATTCGGCCTGCCCTATACGATCTTCCGCTTCTTCAACACCTACGGGCCGCTGCAGAGCGAAGAGTTCGTGATTTCCAAGTTCGTCGCCCAGGCGATCCGCGGCGAGGACCTGACGATTTACGGCGACGGCAATCAGAGCCGGACCTTCTGCTTCGCCCAGGACAGCGTCGAATTCCAGGCCCTCTGCCTGCACAAGGACCTGTTCGTGAACGATACGGTGAACGTCGGATCGGACGTCGAAATCAAGATCGTCGAGCTTGCCCAGCTCGTCCGCAGCCTGGTCAATCCCCAGGTCAGGATCATCCACCTTCCGCCGCTATCGGAGGGCGACATGTCGCGCCGCCAGCCTGACAGCAGCCGCATGAAGAGGGCGCTCGGCCGCGATCTCCTGCCGCTCCGGGAGGGCATCCTGGCGACCGCCAAGCACGCGCGGCAGGCGCTGGAAGCCGAGGCCCGACTGTCGATGGCGTCCTAGGCCTTCTTTTCGCCGACCCGCCGTCAATCACGGTCTGGAAGCGCTAGCAACGAGCGATTAAGCACGCATTCCGATGTCCCGCACAGCCATTGAAGCCGAAGCAACGTCCGGAGCCGTCATCTACGACTTCGGCATGAATAATGGCGACGACGTCGAATATTATCTGCACAAAGGCGTTCGGGTAGTCGGCGTCGAAGCAAATCCGAAGCTTTGCGAACAGGTCAGGCAACGCTTCGCAGCCGACATCGAGCAAGGTCGTCTCACCGTGCTCAACGTCGCCTTGGCGGAGAAGGATTCGGCCGAGCCCATCACCTTCTACGTGCACAAGTACAACCACGTGCTCAGCCGGCTGCCGGAGCCTCCGGCCGACATGCTTGACCAGTTCACGCCGATCGAGGTCGCGTGCCGCACGCCCGCAAGCATCGTGCGCGAGCATGGCGAGCCGCTCTACGTGAAAATCGACGTCGAGCATTATGATTATGAAGTGCTGCAGAACCTGTTCGCGGCCGGCATATTCCCGCCCGAGATCTCGGCCGAATCGCACTCGGTTCAGATCTTCGCCTGCCTGGTGGTCAACGGGTACAAGGCGTTCAGCCTCGTCGAGGGAAGCACCGTTGGACGCGACTACCGCAGTGCGACCATCGCCACGCCCCAGGGGCAGAGGCAGTTCCGCTTTCGCGAGCATTCCGCCGGACCTTTCGGGGAAGACATCAAGGCGCCTTGGGAAGACGCGCAGACCTTCTTCCACACGCTCGCGATCGCCGGCCTCGGCTGGAAGGACATCCACGCCTCGCGGGTGATCGCTCCCTCGCCTCCGGCCTCGAGCGCCACGATCGCGGCTCGCCAGGCCGCCCGGCTTTTCCGCCGGTCGCTCCTGTTGTTGAAAACCCGCACCATCGGCCGTTTTGGGCGCGGCTAGCGCTCGGCGGCGTCCGGCAGAGGCTTGGCTTCGCTGCGGGCGATCCGCTCGCCCAGCATTCCATAGAGTTCCTCATAGGCGCGGACAGTCGTGCGGATGTCGAACCGCTGCTCGACCCGCGATCGCCCGGCGCTGCCCATCGCGCGTCTCGCCTCACCATCCTGCAGCAGCGCGCATATCGCTTTTGCCAGGGCTTCGGGATCGCGCGGCGGGACGAGCAACCCGGTGGTGCCATCGACGACGATCTCCGGAATTCCCTCGACGCCGGTGGCCACGACCGGGCGGGCGGCCGCCATGGCTTCGAGCAGGACGATCCCGAACGCTTCCTGGAGCGAGGGCTGAACACAGATGTCGATCTGCCGCATGACCGCGGGGACGTCGCCGCGGAAGCCCGCCATGATCACGGCACCCTCGACGCCAAGCGCCCTCGCGAGCGCCTCGAGCTCCGCCTTCGCTCCGCCCTCGCCGATCATCACCAGCCGCGCCGTCGGGAAGCGCTGGAGGACACGCGGCATGGCCCGGACGAGATATTCGTGACCCTTGATCGGGTTGAGGTTGCCGACGCAGCCGATCAGCGCGCCCCCCTCTTGGCGGGCCAGCGGCTGCGAAGGCGCGGCTGCCTGCCGGTCGAACGCCTCGAGGTCCATGCCATTGTGGATCACCTCGCTCTTCGCCCGCTGGGCGCCATGGGCGACCAGGTCGTCGCGAACATGGCCGGACACGGCGACGATCGCGTCGGCGCGATTGGTCGACAGCCGGTCGAGCAGGCGCAGCATGCGGCTGGCAAGCGCGCGATAGACATAATGCTTGGTGACGACGACGGACAGGCCCGGCGAAAGCAGCGCCACCAGTCCGCCGACGATGGTCGCGTGCACCATGTGCAGATGCAGCACGTCGATCCGCTCCCTGCGGATCGCGGCCAGCAGCTGCCCGATGATGCCCGGAAGATGGTGCCAGCGGCTCCCCTCTATCTCCACGTAAGGCAATCCGGTCGCCTTGAGGGCGGTCGGGAACCGGCCGCTTCCCTGCGCCTGGTCGAAGAGGTTGCAATGCGCGACGTGGACTCGCGCCCGGTCATAGTGGGGCGCAAGATCAAGCAGCAGCCGCTCGACGCCGCCAATGCCGGCGGGCGTGCTGGTGAGGTGGAGAATTCTTACTTGCCGCATCGGCCAAGGATGTCCGCGTAGGCCTCGAGATAGGCGCCGACCATCCGCTCCACCGACAGCGACTCCTCGGCCTTGCGCCTCGCGGCCGTCCCGAGCCGGGTCGCGAGCGAGGCCGAGCTGAACAGCTCGCAGATGGCGGCCGCAAGCTCGCGACCGTCACCGACCGGCACGAGCAAGGCATCCTCTCCGTGCGTGCAGATTTCCGCGTTCGCCGGAATGTCGGTGGCGACGATTGCCGTCCCGCATGACAGCGCTTCGACCAGAGCATTCGACATGCCCTCCGTCCGGCTCGGAAGGACGAACAGGTCGGCGGCGATCACATAGTCCTTGGCGTTGGCCACGTGTCCCAGAAGGTGGACCGAGGCGCCCAGCCCGAGCTCGGTGACGAGCGCTCTCAGCGCCGGTTCGACATTGCGGTAGGCGCCGCCTTCTCCGAGCAGGAGCAGCTGCGCCGTCGGAAATCTCGCGATCACCTCGCTCCAGCTTCGCACCAGCACGTCGAGGTTCTTCTCTTCGCTCAGCCGTCCGACATAGACTGCGATCGGCGCATCGCCGAGGTTCAGCTCCCGCCTGAGCCTCGCCTTGGTTTCGGCGGAATAACTGACCTCGGGCGCGATCTCGGTCGAGTTGTAGATAATCCGGACCTCTTCGTCCGCAATTCCGAGGCTGACCAGCTCCTCCTTCATCGCCCGGGTCAGCGCCGCCCAGCCGGTCACCCGCCTGATCAGCCGCATCCTCAAGGCTGACAAGGGCATCTCCCGGATCTGCTTGACCTCGCCGAGCTCGCCCACGGTGGTCACCCGCGTCAGGATCGGCTTGTCGACGACATAGCTCGCCACCGCCGCCGCCATGGTCGGCCCGAACATCTGCTGGCAGTGGATGACGTCATACTTGGAGCGGTTGCGGATCAGCCAGATCAGCACGTCCACCAGGTAGAGGATGCCGTTGAGGGCGATCGAGGCGCCGAGCACGGGCGAGCGGTGGAACAGGGTCCCCTCGACCACCTCGTTGCGCGGCAGTCCGTGATAGTTGCGCACGCAGGCGTAGGTGGCGATGCCGCGCTTGTGCAATTCCCTGAGCAGCAGGCGCGAATTCTTCTGGATGCCCCCCGAAGGTGCATCGATGTTGGTCACCAGCAGGCACACGCCCTTGGGCTTGCCCTTGTCGGTGTTCACCGCGACGTCTTCAACAGTCGAAACAATGTGTAGGCGAACCGTGCGTCCAGGATGATCTTCGGATCCGCGGAGAATGCCTGTCGCAGGTTCTTGATCGATTCTCTGCGGTCACCGTTGGAGCAATAGTTGATGGCGTTCACCAGGGCGATGTTGGCGTCCATCCGCCGCAAGCTCCGACGTCCCACTTTTGCCAACACTTCCGATTGCCGGAACAGCTCAGCCGCGCGCTCCATGGACCGGCGCATCGCGCCCGCGTTGGTCATCGTATTGCCGGAATGGGTACGCAGCTTGGCAGTGACCGAAGGCATGTACGCGAAGTCGGTGACCAGCGAGAGCCGAACCCACATCTCCCAATCCTCCGAGCCGGATAGTTGCCGCTCCTCGCGAAAGCCGCCGATCTCCCGCACCACCTCGGTGCGGGCCATATGCGTGCCGATGCTGACGAAATTATTCTCCAGTAGCTTCCCCGTCACCCGGCCCGACGGCCCCGAAGCTCGAAGGAGGCGCAGCTCCTTGCCGTTGCTGTCAATCTGCACGGCATCGGTGTAGACTAGCCCTACGTGCGGATTGGCCTCCAGGAACGCGACCGCTGCCTCGACCTTGCTGGCGACCCAAACGTCGTCCGAGTCTAGGAAAGCGATATATTTGCCCGAGGCTAGCCGCAGACCGTGGTTGCGAGAGGCGCCCCGCTCCGCATTATCCTGCCAGACGTAGCGGATCCGAGGGGCAAAGGGCCGTATCACCTCTGCCGTATCGTCCGTCGAACCGTCGTCGATGACGATGATCTCGATGTTCGGATAGGTTTGCTGGAGCACGCTCTCGATGGTTTCGACGATGTACTCGGCACGGTTGTAGGTGGGGACTACCACCGATACCAACGGCAGGTCGCTTTGGGCTGCGGCATCGTTCATTGCATGTTTCTCTAGCTAAGCTTTGCCACACACGCCGCTAATGATTTGGCGGTCATGATTCCACAACAAGCTAGGGTGCGGAGCAGCGGCCGGCCCGTGCGGCGGCTTCCGCGGCGCGCAGCTTGATTTCTTGCCCCCCTAGCGCGCAAAGAAGCGTTGCCAAACCCGGCAACAAGCTGAAGGCAATTCAACGATGTGCGGGATCGCCGGCATCCTCTCCACAGCGCCGATCGACGCGCGCGACGTCGGCCGAATGACCGGCACGATCACCCATCGCGGCCCCGACGACGATGGCGTGTGGATCGATTCCGACGCCGGGATCGGGCTCGGCCACCGGCGGCTCTCGATCGTCGACCTGTCGCCCGCGGGCCACCAGCCGATGGCCTCGGCAGACGGCCGGTTCATGATCAGCTTCAACGGCGAGATCTACAACCACCATGAGCTGCGCGAGCAATTGGAGGCCGCGGGCGCGGCTCCGCCGGGCGGCTGGCGCGGCCATTCCGACACCGAGACCCTGCTCGAGAGCGTCTCGGCCTGGGGGCTTGACGCGACCCTGCCCAGGATCGCCGGCATGTTCGCCTTCGCTCTGTGGGACCGCAAGGAGCGCCGACTCAGCCTGGTCCGCGATCGCTTCGGTGAGAAGCCGCTCTACTACGGCTGGGCCGGCAAGGACTTTGTGTTCAGCTCTGAGCTGAAGGCCATACGCGCCCATCCGCGGTTTACGGCCGACATAGACCGCCGCGCGCTGCGGCTGTTCGCTGCCCGCACCTACATCCCGGCGCCCTTCTCCATTTACAAACGGCTGTTCAAGCTCGAGCCGGGCTGCGTCCTCACCCTCACGCCCGAAGCCGCCAGGGCGCCGCTCGACGCGCCGCCGCGGCCCGGCCACCCCGGAGGCGGGCTGAGCCTCAGCCATTACTGGTCGTACCGCGAGGTGGTCGAAAGCGGCCTTGCCGACCCCATCGCCAGTGAGGCCGAAGCCCTCGACCAGCTCGAGCAGGTGCTCGCAAAGGCGATCCGCCAGCAGTCGATGGCCGACGTGCCGGTGGGCGCCTTCCTGTCCGGCGGGATCGACAGCTCGACCATCGTCGCGCTCTACCAGAAATATTCGAGCGTCCCGGTCCGCACCTTCTCGATCGGTTTCGAGGAGGCGGGATACAACGAGGCCGAAGACGCGAAGGCGGTGGCGGCTCATCTCGGGACTGTTCACCAGGACCGTTATGTGACCGTCGCCGAAGCGCGGGACGTCATCCCGCTGCTCCCGGCGATGTATGACGAGCCGTTCGCCGACAGCTCGCAGATCCCGACCTATCTGGTCAGCCGCTTCGCGCGGGAGCAGGTGACCGTCGCCTTGACGGGCGACGGCGGCGACGAGCTGTTCGCGGGCTACAACCGGCACGTTACGGTCCCGCATCTGTGGCAGCGCCTGCGCCGCCTGCCGCAGCCCTTGCGTTCCGCGATCGGCTCACCGCTCGCCCGCCTGCCCTCGCAGTTCTGGAGCAGCGCCGCGCACGTGCTGCGCGGCCGCAAGCAGCCGCACCTCGGCGGCAAGATCCAGAAAGGCCTTCGGGTCGCCGGCTCGGTGCGCAACTTCGAGGAGCTCTATTCGACCTTCCTAGACGAATGGAGCTTCGAGAGCTCGCCCGTGCGCGGCGGCGAAGACGCCCGGCACCGGTGGGACATGGAGCTTGCCAATGCGGCGCCCGACACGCTGCGCATGATGTATTGCGACGCGGTTTCCTATCTGCCCGACGACATTTTGTGCAAGGTCGACCGGGCGTCGATGGCGGTCAGCCTCGAAACACGGGTGCCCTATCTGGACCACCGCGTGGCCGAGCTCGCGGCCCGCATCCCGCTCGACATGAAGGTCCGCGGCGGCGTGGGCAAGCACATCCTGCGCGAGCTGCTGTACCGCGAGGTGCCGCGCAAGCTGCTCGAACGGCCCAAGGCCGGCTTCGCCGTGCCGGTCGGCGAATGGATCAAGGGTCCGCTCAGGCCGTGGGCCGAGGACCTGCTGGATCCTGCGCGCATCGCTGGCGAAGGCTGGTTCGACCCGGCCATCGTCCAGCGGCGCTGGCAGGATCATCTCAGCGGCCGGCGCGATTCGACGCCGGCCTTGTGGGCGATGCTGATGTTCCAGGCATGGCTGAGCGAGCAACGCGCGCCGCTCTCCGCCGCAGCCTAGCTCCTGGACGCGCGGCCTTCGTGAGCTTCTCCATGGCCGCTTCGTGACTGGGGACGCTTCCTCCTACCGACGCATATTGTGGGCAACGTCGGTCATCGGCGGCGCCACCCTCGCCGCATTGCTCATCGGGCTTGCCCGCAACAAGGCGGTGGCGCTGATCGGCGGGCCCGCCGCAATCGGTTTGTTCGGCCTGTTCACCACCATCATCAGCATGGGCGCCTCGGTCGCGGCGCTGGGACTCGACACCAGCGCCGTACGGCAGCTGGCGCAGCGGCGCGACGACACCGCCGAGGTCGAACGGACGCAGCGGGCGGTCTGGACCATGGCCTGGCCGCTCGCAATCACCGGCGCCGCTGCCGTCTTTCTGTTCCGCCGGCCGATCGCCGCCTTCGCCGCCGGCAGCAGCGTCTACGCCGACACCGTCGGCTGGCTCAGCATCGGCGTGGCGGCGTCGGTGGTCGCCGCGGCCCAGCTGGCCATCCTGCAGGGGCACGGGCGGATCGGCGACCTCGCCCGGGTCCGGCTGTGGGGGAGCCTCGTCGCAACCATCGCCGCGATCTACGCCGTCTATCGCTTCGGCACTCTCGGCATCGCGATTGCTGGCATCTCCATCCCCCTGGTCACCGCCGTGGTCGGCTTCTGGTACGGCCGCGCCCTGCCGCGGTCGAACTGGCGCCAACTGGCGGACGGCAGCCTCGCGGGGCAATGGCGCGCACTGGCGACGATCGGCATCGTGGTGATGTCCACCAACGCCCTCGTCACGCTGAACGATTTGTCGGTCCGCGCGGTGGTCAGCAACCGGCTGGGGCTCGAGCCCCTGGGCCTGTTCGTGGCAAGCTCGGCGATCGTCTGGGTCAACCTCAGCCTGGTGCTCAATGCGATGGCCGCCGATTATTATCCGCGGCTCTCGAGCGTGGCGCACGATGCCCGGGCGATGAGCACGATCCTCAACCAGCAACTGCATGTCGCGCTGGGGCTCGCCGCGCCCGCACTCATTGCCGTCAGCGCTGGCGCTCCGGTGGTGCTGGCGATCCTCTACTCGCCGGCTTTTGCCGAATCGGCCTTCGTCCTGCGCCTCCTCGTCGCCGCGGGGGTGCTTCGCCTCGGAACCTGGGCGCTGGGCTTCGCGCTGCTCGCGCGCCGGGCGAGCGGTTCTTACATGCTTGCCGAGATCGCCGCGGCGGCGGCCATTCCGCTCGCCTGGTTCCTCCTGCCGCGGACCGGGCTGTGGGGTGTGGGGCTCGCGCTCATCCTGTCGGCGGCGGCCAGCTTCGGCGTCTACTTGTGGCGGACGAACCGCGGCCACGGCATCGTGATGGACCGGCAGAACCTGGTCATGATCGCGGCCCTGGTCGCTTTTCTCTCCGCCCTTGCCGTGATCACCGAAGCGCATGCCACTGCCGGAATGGTGATCGGCGCCGTCGCGGCGCTCGCGCTTGGCTGGCGGGCATTCCGCCAGTTCGGCTCGGCCATCCGAGGCTAGCCGCGAAGGCTCAGGCTAAAGCCGCCCCCGCCGTAGCAACGGAGCGTCGTCCGGCTGGAGCAGCCAGCTCTTGTACGGTCGCCACGCCGAGGCATTGTTGGCGAAGGTCAGCCAGCCCCACAACATGGTCGTCGAGGCGATGACGATGAGGAAGCGGTAGAACGTCTGCGCCGGCCGCGTTGCAATCATCCGCGGCACGCCCGACCAGACGTACATCGCAACCGGCCAGAGGTAGAGCGCGAACCTGTAGGCGCCCACGGAAGAGACGATGACGAACGGCACCGACAGCAAGGCGGCGATTGCAAGCTGGGTTTGCAGCGGGTCGCGGCCGACGAACCGGGCCCAGCGGCGCCTGTTCATCAGATAGACCAGCGCCGCGGAGGCGATCACGCCGACGTGCGCAATCGCGCCCGGCGCCTCGAGCTTCCGTTGCCCGGAAACATAGAGCTCCGAATAAGCCGAGACAGCGGTCGGATCGATATAGATGGTCAAGGCGATCAGCAGGAATACCGCCCCCAGCGCAGCGGCTCTCACCAGCGGCTGCAAGCGCGCGGCAAGAGCGATGAACACGAGCACGAACACGGCGCTGAAGTGAAACAGGCTGGCGAGGAGCACCATGGCGACCCGCGCGATCAGGCTGCGCCGGTCCCAGCTGGCGAACAAGGCGCAGATGATGCCGATCGCGATCGCCTGCCGGACGCCGCTCATCGCAAAGGCGATCACCAGCAGGGGCGTGGCAACGACGATGGCGATAAAGGGCTCGGGGCAGCGCCGCGCGAAAAGGAAGAAACCGGTGCAGAAGACCGCCGCCGAGACGACGTTCACGAGGATGATCCCGCCCCAGATCTTCGCCGCGAACCAGCTCAGCAGGCCGAAGCCCGGCTCTCTTCGGGCGATGATGTCGCCGAGATGGACGTTGGGCAGCACATAGTCGCCGTGCTGGATCAGGATGTAATTGTCCCAATCCATCCCGACCTGGAAACGGAAGGCCACCAGCACCCAGTAGACGAGGCACACCAGAAGGAAGAACAGGCCTGCCGCGCGCGCGCGCACCAGCGCCGCGACACTCGGCAGGGCCATCATCAGGAAATAGGGACCCATCGACGCTCAGTGCCGGCGCATCATGAGCCGCACGGCCCGGTGGCCGATGTCGCGCACGATCGATGCCTAGGCGTCGACGAAATGAGAGGTGCTCCGGCTAGCCAAGGACACGGCGATTATCAGCTGTTTCCTGCGTGGCAAAGGGCGAGGCGTCACTTCCATTCCGTCACCGGCCGCCGGCGCCCGGTCGCGCCGTAAGTGGTTGAGAGTACAGGCGGCCGGTCCCCCGGCGGGAGACAAGCCGATTGACCGGCATGACCGGCAACGCCATAGCTCGGCAAGGAAAGCGAGACCTGAGATGCCCGAAACTCGACGCTTCGTCCTTTTCGAGCTCAACGAAGTGCCGCTTCGCGTCGTCCATCATTTTGCCGACCGCCACCCCGGCTCCGCCTTCGCCAGGATCCTCTCGCAGGGGCTGCGCTGGGACACGGTGACCCCGGACCAGGGGCATTTGTCGCCGTGGATCACCTGGCCGACGTTGCATCGCGGCGTCGCGGAAGTGAAGCATGGCCTCGTCGCCCTCGGCCAGGACGTCAGCGCGGTCGACCGCAAGTACCCGCCGATCTGGAGCATGCTCGCCGCTGCCGGGCGGCGGGTCGGCCTGTTCGGCTCGCTTCACTCCTACCCGCTGCCGGCGAACGCCGAGCGATATGCGTTCTACGTTCCCGACACTTTCGCCGCCGGTCCGGAAGCGCACCCGCCGGAACTGTCGGCCTTCCAGAGCTTCAACCTGAACATGGTCGACCGGTCGGGCCGCAACGTGTCGAGCGGGCTGCCGGTCAAGGAGGCCGTCAACTTCCTGGTCCGTGCGTTTCCCGCCGGCCTGCGCCCGGCAACGCTCGCCAAGATCTTCCGGCAGCTCGCGTCGGAACGGATCTGGCGGCACCGGTCGGCGCGGCGCCGCACCATCCAGTCGCTGCTGGCATTCGACCTGTTCTACGCGCAGCTTCAGTCGAAGCGACCTGACGGCGCCTTCTTCTTCTCCAATCACGTCGCCTCGTCGATGCACCGTTACTGGCCGGCGACGTTCACCGACGACTACCGGACAACCCAGTGGCAAAGCGACTGGGTCAAGAGGTTCGCGGGCGAGGTCGACTATGCGATGGGCGAGGCCGACCAGATGCTCGGCGACCTGATGGCCTTCGCCGACCAGAACCCGGAATATGTCGTCCTCGTGTCGGGGAGCATGGGCCAGGCGGCGGTCGACGACCCCAACCGGAAAGTCACCACCGAGGTGCTGGTCCGCGACATGGCCAGGTTCGTCGCCGGGCTCGGCGTGACCGGGGGTTGGCAGCGGCGCCGGACGATGGAGCCTACCTACACCCTCGCCTTTGACGAGGAGCGGGGCGCCGAGCGCTTCATCGAAGCGATCTCGGCCCTGCGGATCGCCGGGCAGCCGGTGGCGCACCGGCGGCTCGATGCCCACGGCGCTGAATTCGTGCTCGGACAGAGCAATCTGGACGACGACCAGCTCAACGTCCTGGTCGGCAACCGCTCGGTGCAGCCGGAGGAAATCGGGATCGCCAACGTACCCATCGAGGACGAGGTCGGGGCCGCCGCCTACCACGTTCCCGAAGGCATGCTGCTGACCTACGACCCCCGGCAGAAGCATCGCTCGAACCATGTCGCGGGCACCGTCTCGACGACGCGGATCGCGCCGACCTTGCTGGCGCTCCAGGGAGTGGAGCCGCCGTCCTACATGGACCCGCCGCTCGAGGATCTGCTGGTTCGTGAACGCGAACTGGCCTGAACCCGTTCGACCGCCGGCGGTTCAATTGCGGCAGCCGGGCAAGTGAAGTAGCGCAGCGCGTCTAACTGGTTCGGAAGGTCGGCGGCGGATGGCGCGCATATACAACAGCAGGCGGCGAGTGCTGGTCACCGGCGGCGCCGGCTTTCTCGGCTCGCATCTGATCGACCGCCTTATCGACGCCGGGCACGACGTGCTGTGCGTCGACAATCTGTTCACCGGCACCAGAGACAATCTTGCCCATCTCCACGGGCACCCGAACTTCGAGTTCCTGCGCCACGACGTCACCTTCCCGCTCTACGTGGAGGTGGACGAGATCTACAATCTCGCCTGCCCGGCATCGCCGATCCACTACCAGCACGACCCCGTCCAGACCACCAAGACCAGCGTCCACGGCGCGATCAACATGCTGGGGCTGGCGAAGCGGCTCAACTGCAAGATTCTGCAGGCCTCGACCAGCGAGGTGTACGGCGATCCCTCGGTCCATCCCCAGCGCGAGGATTATTGGGGCCACGTCAACCCGATCGGCCTGCGCTCCTGCTACGACGAGGGCAAGCGCTGCGCCGAGACCCTGTTCTTCGACTATCACCGCCAGCACCGCCTGCCGATCAAGGTCGCCCGCATCTTCAACACCTACGGCCCCCGCATGCACCCGGCGGACGGTCGCGTGGTCTCCAACTTCATCATGCAGGCGCTGGAGGGTGAGCCGATCACCCTTTATGGCGACGGCTCACAGACGCGTTCCTTCTGCTACGTCGACGACCTGATCGACGGCTTCCTTCGGTTGATGGACAGCGGGCCCGAGGTGACGGGCCCGGTCAACCTTGGCAATCCGCGCGAGTTTACCGTGCGGCAGCTGGCCGAGACGATCATCGAGCTTACCGGCTCGCGCTCGACGATCGTCGAGGCGCCGCTGCCGCAGGATGACCCGAGGCAGCGCCAGCCCGACATCTCTCTTGCCCGGCAGGTCCTCGGCTGGAACCCGACGGTTTCGCTCGAAGACGGGCTGGTCACGACGATCGCATATTTCGCCGGCCTGGCGTCGAACAGGCCCGTGGCCGTCACGAAGCGAACGGGCAGCAGCGCCGCAACGGCAGCAATCTAGCGGGACGGTTCGGGCAGCAGCGAGACGCTGCCCGCGGGGTCAGGCCGGCGCGCCCTGCTGCGCGATCCGGATCGGCTCCTTGCGCTTGTGATCGATCGTTCCGTACTGATAGAGCGAGTAGCCGTAATAGCTCGCCTCTTCGGTCGACTTGGTGAGCGTCGCGCCGAGGATGTGCGCCCCCGTCGCTTCAATCCGCTCGACGGCTTCCCGGGCGGCGCGCGTGCGTGTCTTGCCGCTCTCGATGACCAGCATCACCGTGCCGCAGGCCGACGCCAGCAGCGGCGCATCGGCAAGCCCGAGGCTCGGCGGCCCGTCGACGATGACGACGTCGAACTGCCGGTTTGCCTCCGCCAGGATCGCCTTCAACCGCTCGGTGCCGAGAAGATCGGCAGGATTCGGCGGCAACGGTCCGGCCGGGAGCAAGGTGACGTTCTCAAGGCTGGTCGGCACCATGTGCGCCTCGATCACATCGTCGCTGGTCAGCAGCTTGCTGAGGCCGTGGGTCTTCGAATCCACCTTGAAGGCCGGCCTGCGCAGGTCGGCGTCGATCAGCAGCACCCGCGCGCCGTGGCGCCCGGCGTTCTGGGCAAGCGCCAGCGCGCTCGAGCTCTTGCCCTCCGCCGCGCGCGAGCTGGTCAGGAGGAGCCGTTTGGGCGCGCCCGAGGGCGTGCTGAAGCGCAGCGCCGCCTGCACGGCGGAATAGGCCTCCGCGACCGGCGATGTCGGGTCCGACAGGTCCTCGACGAGCGTTCCCGTGCCTTTCTTGTTGGGAACGGCGCCCAGGCAGGCGAGGCCGAGCTTGTTGCGCACGTCGTCGCGAGTGCGGATCGTATCGTTGAGTATCTCCAGGCCCAGTGCCGCGCCGATCCCGGCGACGAGGCCGCCGAGCAGGCCGATCAGCAGGTTCATGATCAGGTTCGGCTTGTATGGGGAGCTCGGCACTTCGGCACGGTCGACGATCGAGATCGGCGCGGTGCCGATGCCGCCTGCCACACCGACCTCCTTGTAGCGCTGGAGCAGGGCGTCATAGAGGCCGCGATTGGTATCCAGCTCCCTCTGCAGGATGTTGTACTGGACGCTGCGGCCGCGCAGGTCGAGCACCGAGCCGCGGAGCTGCGCAACCCGCGCCTGCAGCGCCCGCTCGGCCGACAAGGCGGCGCGATATTGCGCCAGCAGCGAATTGGTCTGCCCGCCCGCGACCTGCGCGCGCTCGCGTGCGATCTGCCGGTCGATCTCGTTGATCCTGGCCTGAAGCGCGACCATCTCGGGATGCTCGGGCTTCATCAACGTGCGTTTTTCCTGATACTCGGCCTCGACCGCCGCACGCGCCTGGCGCAGGGCCGCGGTGCTGTTCGTGACTTCGCTGCTGCCCCCGGCAAGCTGGGCCTGGCGATAGGCGCCCTCCGCCTGCACGCGGCGCGCCGTCGCCTCGGCCAGCGCGCTGTTCAGCGCCACCAGCGAGTCGGCCTGGAGCGAGCCGCCGCCGCCCTGCCCGTCCTTGCCCTCGCCAAGATTGATGATGCCCTGGGCCTGCGCATAAGCGGCAAGGTCGCGTTCGGAGCGCTCGAGGTCGCGCCTCGCCTTGGCGATCTGGCTCTGAAGGAAGGTGCGGGCGTAGGTGGAGGCTTCGAAGCGCCGCTGAAGCCCCGTCGCGATGAACGCCTCGGCAAGCGCATTGGCGATCTGCGCGGCGAGCTGCGGCGACTCCGACGTATAGCCGTAGCGGATCAGATTGCCCTCGTCGGGCATCTTGACCTCGAGCCCCGCCGCTACCTTCGACGTGGCGGCGTCGATCCGCGACGCGGAATCGCCGCCTTCCTCGACGAACTCATTGTTGTTCGCCAGGTTGAGGTCCTGAACCACCCGCTCGGCCAGGCTCCGGCTCTTCAGCAGGCCGACCTGGGTGGCGATCAGGTCCCAGGTGCTGCTGCCCGCAGCCGAGCGCTCGCGGGACTTCTCGTCGAGGATCTCGATCGACGGAGGATTGACCTCGAGCGTCACCCAGGTGCGATAGAGCGGTTGCGTCAGCAGAGTGACGATGACCCCGCCGGCAAGGCCCAGGGCCACCGCGCCGAGGATCAGCCAGCGCCATTCCCGGATGATCCGCATGATCATCGCGAGGTCGAAGGCGCTGCCCTGCTGGCCGCCATAGTCCAGGTCGGGCGAGAGCGCCCGGTGGTCGCGGCCGGGGTGAGCGAGCGCTCCGCTGTCCCCCGGACGGACGGCCAGGTCTCTATTCACGCAAGGACCCCCTCGAGCACATGCACCTCAACGCCAATCCGTCAGAACGGCCGGAAGATCGACAGAATGGGTATGCTCTGCATGATTCGCTTCTGCGTTTCCTTGATCGCCGACCCGTCGATCACGACGATGTCCCCGGCAAAGACCTGCGGATCTTCCGCCTGCCCGCGACGAATGCTGGCAAGATCGAAGGCCGCCGCCTGGCGCTTCCCGCCGATGGTGCGGAAAACCGCGACGCGGCGCAAATTGGCATCCTCCGACGGGCCGCCGGCGAGCGCGACCGCCTGCATCAGCGTCATCGGCCCGCTGACCGGGAACGAGCCGGAAGATTTCACCGCCCCGTCAACCGTCACGCTGCGCCGCGTCGACGCCTTGACGCCGACGCTGACATCCGGGTTCTCGAGATATTTGGCGCCGAGCTTCTCGGTCAGCCGGCGGTCGAGCTCAGCAGTCGTCAGTTCGACCGCGGGAACTTCCCCGATCAACGGCATCGAGATGTGGCCGGTCAGGTCCACCTCGTAGTCGCCGGAGAGGTCCGGCATCTTGAAGACCTTGACGGTGACCGTGTCGAGCGGCGCGATCTTGTATCCGGCCTCAAGAGCCGTGATCGGCGTGCGATCGGGCTCCGCAAAGGTCTGTGCGTAGGGGATCGGCCCGCCCGGCTTGTCCGCACAGGCCGCGGCCAGGCACGCCGCCGCGATGATTACTGCCGCTCTCACGGCTCGCGGGATCGCTGAACTTCTCATCACTGCAACGCTCCTTGACCGGAATGCAGTTCCACAGCAAACTTTTCCTGCTTGTCTCTCCGATGGAAGGAGAAGGTCAAGCTAGACGTGCTCCCTGGCCGCGGCGGGAGCTTCGGGCCGCGCCGCATCGTCTGCCCGCGCTTCCAGGAACCAGCGGTCGGCACCCTCCAGCGCAATCGCCGTAAGGACCCCCGAACGATATGCACCCGTATCGATGCCGATGCGGTTCGGCAGCACCTCGGCGCTCGCGCTGATCGTATGGCCATGGACGACGACGAAGCCGTGGCCCCCGTCATGAGCCAGGAACGGCTCGCGGATCCACCGCAGGTCGTTCTGCGCCTGGCTCATCAGCTCGACGCCGGGCCGGATGCCGGCATGAACGAACAGATAGTCGCCGATCCGCACCGTGTCGGCCAGCCCCTGCAGGAACTTGGCGTGCTGTTTGGGAACGGCCGCCTTGAGCTTGGCCACCGCTTCGGCCGGTTCCATGCGCTTGAGCCGCGTCGGGCTCAGGCCATAGCTCCTCAGGCACTCGGCGCCGCCGAACTTCGTCCAGTCGTAGAGGAGATCGCCGTCGCCGCGGAGCACGCGGATCATCACCTCCTCGTGATTGCCGCACAGGCAGAGGACTCGACCGCCGCCAGGCAAGCGATAGGTGCTCACCCGTTCAATGACCTGCGCGGATGCCGGCCCACGGTCGATCAGGTCGCCGAGGAACACCAACGTGGTCCGCGCGGCGCCGCGCGCCGCATCGTCAGCCTCGATGGCGGCAAGCAGTTTCTCGAGCAGGTCTAGCCGGCCATGCACGTCGCCGACGGCATAGACCCGCTGCCCGCGGGGCACCGACGGTTCTCCCGCAGCATCGGCAGGGCTTCCAAACAACTTGCGGATCAACGCATTCACCAGCAGTCGGACCTTCCTCGCAAACGCAACCAACCTGTTTCAGGCATTCAGTGCGCCCAGATACCGCTCCAGCACCTTGGATTGGCAAAATTCCTGCTCAACCCGGGCCCTGCCCGCCGCCCCCATGATCGCGCGTTCCGCCGGCGAGAGATCGATCATCTGCCTCATCGCGCTTGCGAGCGCCTCGGCCGAACGCACTGCGCATAACAGCCCCGTGCGGCCATGGTCGACCACGTCGCGGCAGCCGGGCACGTCTGTGGCGATCACCGGCTTGCCCATTGCTGAACCTTCGAGCAGCGACCTCGGCAGGCCCTCACGGTAGGATGGCAGGACCAGGCAATCCGCGGCCTCGACAAACGGGCGGACATCGCTCGTCGAGCCGAGATATTCGACGACCCCCTCGTCCAGCCATTTGCCGAGCTGATCCTCCGGGACGGCGGTGCGGTTGTCCGCCCCCAGCGCCCCCAGCAGCTGGAACCGCGCCTGCGGGTGAGAGGCTCGAACCCGCCGGGCAGCCTCGACAAATTCGCCCACGCCCTTGTCCCAAAGCATGCGGCCGATCAGCAGAAACCGGAAATCGTCCGCTGCACCGGCGGCGGCTGGCGAGGGCCTGAACCGCTCGAGGTCGAGCCCCGATCCCGGCAGCAGCCTCGCCTGGTCCTGCCGGACGAGCCGGCGTTCGAGGAAGAGCTGCAGGTCCGAGCCGTTCTGGAAGAAGACGGTGTGGGAGCGGCGCAAAGCGACGCGATACAGCGAGGAGGCAAGCGTCCTCAGCCAGCCGGTGCTGAGAAAGGCCGTGCCCAGCCCGGTGATGTTGTTGATGACCCTCGCCCCGACTGCCTGTGCCGCCAGCGAGCCATAGATGTTGGGCTTGATCGTAAAGCCCAGGAACGCGCTCGGCGTGATCCGGCGCATGATCGCGGCATAGCGAAGCAGCAGCTTGAGGTCGCCGGTCACCGAGAGGCTGGAGCTTGCGACCTCTACCGGGATGAAGTGCGCGCCCAGCGCCTCGAGCGCGGGCACGTGCTCGTCGGGCGGCGCGAGCACGAGCACATCCCTGCCCTCGCGCAGCAACGCGGCAACCAGCGCGGAGCGGAAGTTGACGATGTTCCAGCACGAATTTGCGGCAATGACGACCGGCCCCGAGTGCCGGCGATCTCCGGCCGCAAGCCCCGGCGCCCTTGTCTCTGACGATCTCGAGGCGGACCCACTCACCTGGAGCTGCACCGATCAGACGCTGACGTGCCGGGTGGACCAGATATCCTGTTTTTTCGCGTGGTCCCGGAAGGAGATTGTGAGCAAGGCCAGGCAAGCCGCCATGATCGCGCTGAGCGCCGGCATGCGCAGCGGAAAATCGACGATGCTGTGCAGCAACAGGGCTCCGGACGCGATCGCCGCCGCCATCGCCATGTCGCTGCGGCCGTCGGGCCGCCACACCGCACTTGCCCGGCGCAGCCACCACAGGACCAGCACCAGGGTCAGGACAATTCCCGGCAGCCCGGCCTCCAGCGCGATTTCGAGATAGTCGTTATGGGCATGGTTGACGATCGTCCGGCCGACCTCGGCCGGATCTTCGTACGTATCATAGACCCGGGTGAACGAGCCGATGCCCGATCCAAACGGGAAATAGTCGCCGATCGCCTTGAGGCTCGTCGCCCACATCTCCCGTCGCGATTCGAACGACACGGCGTTGGCGGTGAAGATACGGCTCGGCAGCGAGGTGAGCGACGCCAGGAACGCCAGCACGGCCGCGGCCATTGCGCCCAGCATCAAGGGCTTGCGCAGGCGCCTGCGTTCTTCCCCGGCGACGATGATGGCGCTCAGCAGCGACACCGGCGCCACCAGCAGCAGCACCGCCAGCGAACGATTGAGCGCGATGCCGACGGCGATGACGACAAGCCCCGCCGCCGCCAGCAGGAGCGCCCCCGCTCTGACCTTGGCGCTGCGCCGGACACGCAAACGACGCACCATGGCGGCGAGGAAGGGGATGCTGATCATGAGCAGCGAGCCCATGTGATTGCTGTTGGCGAAGAAGCCCGTCGCCTGGCCGAAATTCGACTGGCGGTAGAAATACCATGGCGACGGTGCGCCGCCGCTGCTGCTGCCGACCTGGAGCGCGCCGAGGACCACGCTGGCGACGGTCGCGGCGAGCACGGTGGCGGCGATCCAGCTCGGCCTCACGTCATCGGTGAGCAAGCAGAAGCACAGCACCGCGAGCGGCGGGATCAGGGTGACCGCGGTCGCGATCGTCTCGTCGGGCACGAGCGACAATGGCCGCCAGGGCGCAGCCTGCCCGAGCAGGCGGTAGCCTTCGGCCACTTGCCCTTGCCCGGGCAGCGCCGCCCAAATCCCGGGCGGCAGGGGAATGAGTTGGAACAGGAACAGCAAGGCAACGCCCGCGCCAATCCAGACCAGCGTCCTGGCGTCCCGGGGCAGCGCCACCGCTCCTCGCCGCGCGACCGCCCAGACGATCAAAGCGATGCCGGTCAGCTGCAAGGCAAGCAGGGAATAAATGCCCTGGGTGCTTCCGCCAAACACCACGCACAGCAGGAGATAGAAGGGCAGGACCCCCCAGCGCAGCCGATCGATCATCGCTGCCCGTCCTGCCTGAGCTCGAGGCCGGTCATCGTCAGCTCGACGGAGCGGGAGAATTCTCCCGCTTTGCCGGCCAGCTGCAGCCATTGCGCCGGGCATCCCTCTGGCACCTCGAACTTGCCGGTGAGGCGGGCATTGGCAGCTCCGCCCAGCGGCAGGGCAGCAAGCTCGCTGCCGCTCGAATCGCATTTCAAAGTCCAGGCGAGGGCGTTGCGCTCTCCGGCGCCGGCGCGCACGCTGACGGCGAGCTCGTACCGGCCGGGCGCAAGCAGCAGCAATTGTTCGGCCAGCACCACGTCCTGACGCCCGAAATAGATGATCTGGACGCCGCCCGGCGCGGGTTCGACGATCCCGCCGACGCCCGGCACGCTCCAGTTGAAGGGGGGAGGAGCCGGGTCTCGCCGGAACTGGGGATTGTAGATGCCGGGCTTGAGCTCGGCTCCCGCCAACCGGCTCCACGTGGCTTGCGCCCTGGCATATTGCCGCGCCTCCACCAGCCCCCGAAGCAGGCTCGCCTGCCAGGCCGGCGCTGCCCCCGCGCCGATCCTCTGCTGCGACCACAGCGACATCACCAGCTCGGCATTGGCCGGGCTCTTGGTGAGTTCCTGGAGCACCGCCGGCTCGAACTCGGGCGAGCGCCGGAGGAATCGCCTGAGCTCCGGGACCGCTCCGGGGGTGCGCGCAAAGCTGGCCAGCGCGGGCGCAAACTGTGCCGTCGCGCCCGGAACCAGGCGCGAGAGTGCCGACATCTCGGCAAGGGCAGCGGCGGTCCGGCCGGTCCTGAGAAAACGGTCGGCGAGGAAATAGCGCGCCGCCTCGGAGCGGGGGTCGCGGGCGCGCGCCGCAAGGAACAGCCGCTCCGCCTGCGCATCTCTACCCGCCATCTGCGCCAGTGCCCCGTGGATCAGGAAGGGCTCGGGCGCGAGCGGAGCCTCACGGGCGACTTGCGCCACCAGCCGCATCGTTGCTGGCGACAAAGGCTGCTGCCTGGCGGCCGTGGCGCCCACCTCCGCCATCGCCTTGCGGGCCAAAACGCGCGCATGCTGGGGCCACAAGCGGGCACCGAGCCCGTCGGGAAGGTCGCGAACCGCCGCGACGCGAACGGCGTGGAAGCCGGCCAGGGCCGCGACCAGGGCGACGATGATCCATCGCAGCAGCAAGCTTCAGAGCCGGGGGACGCGGCAGATCCGGCGATCCGCCGATTGGCGCCCTTGCGCAACGGGACCGGACATCTGGCTCGGGCAGCGTACCATTCTCGTCACGGTCGCTGCCCTGTTTCGATGCTTCTTACAAGGCCGGAA
>DATLFV010000160.1:0-21514 GCA_035540875.1 Sphingomicrobium sp.
TTCATTCCGCTCTCCCAAACCCGCCGCCGCCCGGCGTTTGAATGACGAAGCGATCGCCCGGCTGCATCTCTGCCGATCCCGTGGCGCCAAGCGGCTCGACCCTGCCGTCCGCCCGCTCGACCCAGTTGCGGCCAGGCAGACCGTCGCCGCCACCGGCAATCCCCCGCGGCGGCACCCGCCGCCGGTTGGCGAGGATGTTGGCGCGCATCGGCTCGAGGAAGGCGATCTCGCGCACCACCCCGTCGCCGCCGCGGTGCGCGCCGAGGCCGCCGGAACCGCGGCGGATCGTGAAGCGCTCGAGCCGCACCGGCAGCCGCGTCTCGAGGATCTCGGGGTCGGTCAGCCGGCTGTTGGTCATGTGGGTTTGCACCGCGCTGGTGCCATCATGGTCGGGACCCGCGCCCGATCCGCCGGCGATCGTCTCATAATATTGGTGGCGCGCATTGCCGAAGGTGAAATTGTTCATCGTCCCCTGCGAGGGCGCCAGCCGGCCGGTCGCCGCAAACAAGGCGTCGGTGACGACCTGGCTGGTCTCGACATTGCCGGCCACCACCGCCGCCGGGAACGCCGGGCTCAGCATCGATCCTTCGGGTACCTGCAGCCGGATCGGCCGCAGGCAGCCGTCGTTCATCGGGATCGCGTCCTCCATCAGCGTGCGCACCACGTACAAGGACGCGGCGCGGGTGATCGATCGCGGCGCGTTGAAATTATCGTCAAGCTGGCCGCTGGTGCCGGTGAAGTCGAAGGTCGCCGAGCGCCCGGCGCGGTCGATCCGGATCGCGACCTTCACCCGCGCGCCATTGTCCATCTCATAATCGAAGGCGCCGTCGTCGAGCCGGTCGAGCAGCCGCCGCACCGCCTCCTCGGCATTGGCGAGCACGTGGCCCATGTAGGCGGCGACCACCTCGGCGCCATATTCGGCGGCAGTCTGGACCAGCAGCCCGGCGCCGCGCGAGCAGGCGGCAAGCTGCGCCTTGAGATCGGAGATGTTGCGGTCGGGGCTGCGCGCCGGCCACGGTCCCGAGCCCAGCACCTCGCGCATCTCCGCCTCGAGGAAGCGCCCCTCGTCGACCAGCAGCATGTTGTCGATCAGCACGCCCTCGTCGCGGATCGAGCGGCTTTCCGGCGGCATCGATCCGGGCGCCATTCCGCCGACGTCGGCATGATGTCCGCGCGCGGCAACGAAGGCGGCGGGCTGGGCGTCGGCATCACCGAAGAAGACCGGCACGATCACCGTTATATCGGGAAGGTGGGTGCCGCCGCGGTACGGGTCGTTGAGCACGAACGCATCGCCGCGGCGGATGCCGCGCCCGTCGCGGCCGCACCCGCGGCTGTCGATGATGGTGCGGATGCTGTCGCCCATCGAGCCGAGGTGCACCGGAATGTGCGGCGCATTGGCGATCAGCGCGCCGCCGGCGTCGAAGATCGCGCAGGAGAAATCGAGCCGCTCCTTGATGTTGACCGAGGTCGCGGTCGCCTGGAGGGCGACCCCCATCTCCTCGGCAATGGCCATGAACAAATTGTTGAAGATCTCCAGCCGCACCGGGTCGACGTCGGTGCCGATGGCGGCGCGGCGGACCAGCGGCACGCCGCGGCTCAGCACCAGCGTGCCGTCCTCGGCCCGCTCGGCCCGCCAGCCGGGCTCCACCACCGTCGTCGAGGCGGCGTCGAGGATCAGCGCCGGGCCATGGATGCGCTGCGCCGCCGACAGATCGTCGCGCTGGTAGAAGTCCCAGCTGCCGCCGCGTGTCGGCTTCGCGCCCGCGCCGGGCTCGGCCCTGAAATCTCCATCCATGCCGGGCCCGGCGACCGCCTCTGCGATCAACGCGTCGACGATCACTGCTCCGGCATCGTCGGCGTAACCGAACCGCTGGCGGTGCAGGGCGTGGAAACGCTCGCGCATCTCGCCCGGCGGCGCGACGTCGATCTCCAGCGCGCTGTCGCTTCCAGACAGGCGCAGCCGCGTCCGGCGCGACAGGCATATCTCCCCTGGCGCAATTCCTTGCTCGACCAGAGCGTCGCGCGCGGCCTCTTCAAGCACGGACAGCGGCGCTGAAAAGTCCTCTTCGAGCGGCTGCAGCCAGCTTTGCTCGCGGATCGCCTTCACGCCGGCAAGGCCGATGCCATAGGCGGACAGGACCCCGGCGAGCGGGTGGATCAGGATCCGCTCCATGCCCAGCCGGTCGGCGACCCGGCACGCGTGCTGCCCGCCCGCGCCGCCGAAACAGGCGAGCGTGTAGCGGCTCACGTCATGGCCGCGCGCGGTCGAGATCTTGCGGATCGCCGCGGCCATGTTGTCGACGGCGATCTCCAGGAAGCCCTCGGCGATCTCCTCGAGACTCAGGCTCCTGCCGGTCTCGCGCTCGACGCCTGCCGCGACCTCCCGGAGCCGGTCTTGCGCGGCTTGCGCCTCGAGCGGCTGGTCGCCGCCGGGGCCGAACACCGCCGGGAAGTGCTCGGGGATGATCCGGCCGAGGAACAGGTTGCAGTCGGTGACCGTCAGCGGTCCGCCATTGCGGTAGCAGGCGGGTCCCGGCTGCGCGCCCGCCGACTGCGGGCCGACTCGGAAGCGCATCCCGTCGAAGCGGCAGATCGAGCCGCCGCCCGCCGCCACGGTGTGGATCTGCATCATCGGCGCGCGGATCCGCACCCCCGCGACCAGGCTCTCCTCGGCAAGCTCGAGACGGCCGCCATAATGCGACACGTCGGTCGAGGTGCCGCCCATGTCGAAGCCGATCAGCCGCTCGCCTCCGTGCGGCCTGCCGGTGGCGACCATGCCGACGACCCCGCCCGCCGGACCGGACAGGATCGCGTCCTTGCCGCGAAATGCGCGGGCTTCGGCGAGGCCGCCGTTGGATTGCATGAAGTGAAGCTCGGCGGCCGGATCGAGGCCCGCCGCCACCCGCTCGACATAGCGCCGCAGCACCGGCGACAGATAGGCGTCGGCGACGGTGGTGTCGCCGCGGCTCACGAACTTGATCAAGGGGGCGACCTCGTGGCTCGCAGAGACTTGGGCAAAGCCGAGCTCGCGCGCGATCGCGGCGAGCCGCGCCTCGTGTTCCGGGAACGCCCAGCCGTGCATCAGCAGGATCGCCAGCGAATCGAAACCGTGCGCCCTCAGGCGGGCAAGCTCGGCGCGCGCCGCCTGCTCGTCCAGCCGCACCAGCAGCTCGCCAGTCGCCGCGACCCGCTCCTCGACCTCGACCACCTGCTCGTAAAGCATCGAGGGCAGCAGGATCGCCCTCGCAAAGATTTCCGGCCGCGCCTGGTAGCCGATGCGCAGGGCGTCGGCGAAGCCGCGGGTGGTGACCAGGGCCACGCGCTCGCCCTTGCGCTCGAGCAAGGCGTTGGTGGCGACCGTCGTCCCCATCCGTACCGACCCGACGCTGCCGCCCTCCGCCGCAAGGATCCGCCCGATGCCCTCGAGAGCGGCGTCGCCATAGCGTCCCGGATTTTCGGACAGCAATTTGTCGACGCGCTGCAGCCCGTCCGAGCTGCGCGCGACGATATCGGTAAAGGTGCCGCCACGGTCGATGGCGAAGGACCAGGTTCGGCTCACGCCCCCATCAAGCAGAAGCCGGCCGCCGCCTCAACTCGCAACGCTGCTGCTGCTGCCGCCGGATCCATTTTCACCAAAGTCAGGCGGTCACGCCGGAGCTCGACGGCATCGCGACCTGTGGCGACGCAACACCCTCAGCCGCCACCACCATTTGGCCGTCACGAATCCTGCGGCTGCGCTGCTTATGGCGAACAGCAGCAGCCCGACCGCGGTCGGTGCGGACACTTCGAGGAGAAAGGCGCCGAAGCTTCCGGCGATCTCCCCGGCGTCGTCGGGAGAATGCCGAAGAACCAGGCTGCCGACCTTGAACGCGGCGACATAGATGGCCGGAAAGGTCAGCGGGTTCGAGACCAGGGTCGCGACAGCCGCCAGCGGCACGTTGGCCCGCAACGGCAGCGCCAGCAGGGCTGCGAGGGCGAACTGGCCGATCGGCAGCGCGAAGGCCGCGAACAGGCCAACCGCGATCCCGCGCGGAACGCTGCGCCGGTTGAGGTGCCATAGCGAAGGGTGGCTGAACAAATGGGCGAAGGGCCGCAGCCAGCGGCTTTCCAGCAAGGCGTCGCGCCTGGCCAGGCGCTCGAAGAACTGCATTATCCGTCTCTGGGCTTTCCATGTCGTGCCGGGCCGAGGTGCGCGCCCTTGTCCGGCGCGTTGCTCATGCTCCGTTCGCAGGCTGGCCAGGAGCAGGCGCGCCCGAAAGCGTGTCGCCGCCGCCTGCCGGCCGGGCGTCATACAGTTTATGATGCACGGACTGAAGCCATTTGGTGGTGATCGGCGCCAGGTCGGCCGGAAGGGCATCGAGGCGGGCTTCGACGACGTCCTCGATCTCCCACGACCATCCCGGGCGGCGATATTCCACGTCCCGGACGATCAGCAGCGAGGCCAGGTCGCGCTTGTAATCGTGCGACTCCTCCAGGTCGCAGGCGCGCTCCACAGATCCGCAGGAGATCATCCCGATCTCCTCGCGCAGCTCGCGCATGGCGGCATCTTCCACCCTTTCTCCCGGGTTCCTGCGGCCGCCCGGCAGGCGCCAGCCGCTGGCATATCTGAGCTTCACCAGCACGATCCGGCCGCTGCTGGTCAGCGCCACTGCGTGCGCGCCATAGGTCCGCGGCCGGTAGAGGAACCAGCTGACCTTGAGCAGGCCGTGAAGCGCGCCGAGCAGCAGCCGAAGCAGGCGGTCGAGAGTTCGCACGCGCGAGTCAGGGCATCCAGAACGGCGTGCTCGATTTCAAGCCGTCCGACCAGAGTTGGTCAGCTCCGCCTGCGGCGAGCCGAGGATCGATGGCAGCTGGTTGATCCAGTGTGGCACACCATTGGGCGATGTTCGGAGAGTAGAGGCCGCTGTGATTGATCCGGGTGGACTGCTGCTCGCGCAAGCAGGCTTTATATGACACCGTAAGACATACGGGTCGAGAGGGCCAGTGGACGACGCCAGCAGCATCTTCGACCTGGCGGTGATCGGCGGCGGCATCAACGGCGCCGGGATCGCCTTCGACGCCGCCGGCCGCGGCGCCCGCGTGCTGCTGCTCGAGCGTGGCGATCTCGCCTCCCGGACGTCGTCCGCTTCGACCAAGCTGATCCGCGCCGGCCTGTTCCGCTACGATCATCTCGGCGGCCGCGAGCTGATGCCCGCCACCCGCACCGCCTGGACGGCGACCGCCACCTTGCCCGGAGGCGATTTTTCGCCTCAGGACCTCGAAGCATTGATCGCGGGCCTTGCGCGCGACTATCCCTTCCTCGCGCCGGCGGACGCCCGCCGCATCGGCAAGGCCTACGGAACCGACGCACGGCGCTGGCTGGGCGACGCGCGCAGCTGGGCCGATCTCGGGGGACACTATGGCGCCGGCCTCACTTCAGCCGAAGTCGACTGGATGACGGCTCGCGAATGGGCCGTCAGCAGCGAGGACATTCTCTGGCGCCGCTCGAAGCTCGGCCTCGTGCTTGGCGCCGAGGGCCGGAATCGCCTCGCCGCGGATCTCAAGGAGCAAGCAGCATGACTCGCCGAATCGTCGCGATCGGAGGCACGATCAAGCCGGGCAGCAGTACCGAGCGGGCGCTCGCCATCGCCGCTTCCGCGACCCGCGACGAAGGCGCGGAGGTCATCACCTTCGACGGGGCCTACATGGCGCAGCTGCCGCATTATCGCGGCCCCGACTGGAGCGCGCAGCATGGCATCGAGCTGATCGAGGCGGTGCGCGCGGCGGACGGCGTGCTGCTCGCCAGCCCCGGCTATCACGGCACGGTCTCGGGCATGGTCAAGAACGCCATCGACTATCTCGAGGAGCTCGCCGGCGACCGGCGCCCCTATCTCGAGGGGCGGCCGGTGGGGCTGATCGTCACTGCCTTCGGCCACCAGGCGGCCAACAGCGGCATGACGACGCTGCGGACGATCGCCCACGCGCTGCGCGGCTGGCCGACGCCGTTCGGCGCCGCGATCAAGATCACGCCCGACAGCTTCCACGAGAGCGGCGCCTGCCTCGACCCCACCATCCAGGGCCAGCTGGAGCTGGTCGGCCGGCAGGTCGCGCAGGCGGCGGGGAGGATCGCATGAGCGCGCTCGCCGAGCACCTCGCCAGGGGCGGCCTGGTCATCCTCAGCGGCGACGCGCTTCGCGCCGGCGACCTCGACCTTGCCGCCGCGGCGAGCTGCATCACGCCCGAGGCGATTGCCTTCATGGCGCGCAACGGCCGCGGCCTCATCTGCCTGGGCATGAGCGCGGCGCGCGCCCAGCATTTGGGGATCAGGCTGCAGCAATGGGAGGGGCGCAGCAGCTCCGGCCGCCCGTTCGGCCAGTCGATCGAGGCGAGGCACGGCATCACCACCGGCATCAGCGCCGCCGACCGCGCAACCACCATCCGGGTTGCCGTGGACCCCGCAAGCACGGCCGAGGACCTGGTGTCCCCCGGCCACGTCTTCCCGCTCATCGGCAATCCCGCGGGCCCGAGCGCCCGGATGTCGACGCTGGAGGCGGGGCTCGACATCGTCCAGGCCTGCGGGCTCGGCGACGGGGTGGTGCTGTGCGCGATGATGCGCGAGGACGGCACGATGGCGCGCATCGGCGAGCTCACCGAATGGGCGGCAGGGCAGGGCATTCCGATCGTCGACATCCGCGAATGGGTCGCGGCGCGAAGCGACAGGTGAGCGCCGACCGCCTGATCCTGGTGCTCGACGAGGGCACCAGCTCGACGCGCGCGATCCTCTACGGCGTGGACGGGGCGGTGCACGGATCGTGCAGCCGCGATCTCGCGCAGCACTATCCGGGCCCCGGGCTGGTCGAGCATGATGCCGAGGAGATCTGGCGCGAGACCCTCGCCTGCGGGCGGCAGATGGTCGCCACCGCGGGCGGTCCGCGCCGCATCGCCGCGATCGGCATCACCAACCAGCGCGAGACGGTGGTGGCGTGGGACCGCGGCACCGGCCTGCCCTTGCACCGCGCGATCGTCTGGCAGGACCGGCGCACGGCGGAGCGCTGCGAGGAACTGCGCCGCCAGGGCCACGAGGCCGAGGTGCAACGCCGCACCGGCCTGCTGCTGGACCCCTATTTCTCTGGCACCAAGATGGGTTGGTTGCTCGGGCAGCCGGCGGTTGCCGATGCCGGCGCCCGGCTCGCCTTCGGCACGGTGGAAAGCTGGCTGACCTGGAAGCTGACCGGCGGCGTCCACGTCACCGACGCCACCAACGCCAGCCGGACTTTGCTGATGGCGCTCGACGGCCGCGACTGGGACGAGGAGTTGCTGGCGCTGTTCGGCATTTCCGCGGGCACGCTGCCCAGGATCGTCGGCAATGCCGAACCGGTCGGCGAGACCATGGCAGAATGGTTCGGCGCACCGATCCCGATCACCGCCCTCGTCGGGGACCAGCAGTCCGCCGCCGTCGGCCAGGCGTGCCTCAGCCCTGGCCAGACCAAGCTGACGCTCGGGACCGGCGCCTTCGTGCTCACCAACCTGGGCACGCGCAAGCCCGAGCGCCCCGGGCGCCTGCTTGGCACCGTCCTTCACGAGGTCGCCGGGCAGAGGCATTATGCGCTCGAAGGATCGATCTTCGTTGCCGGCAGCCTCATCAAGTGGCTTCGCGACGATCTGAAGATGCTGCTCTCGGCCGGCGAGAGCGAGGCATTGGCCCGCTCGGTCGCGGACAATGGCGGCGTCTATTTGCTGCCGGCCTTGTCCGGGCTGGGCGCGCCTTACTGGCGCCCCAATGCCACGGCGGTGATTTCCGGCCTCAGCTTCTCCTCGACCCGCGCCCATGTGATCCGTGCCGCGCTGGAAGCGATCAGCCACCAGAATGTCGACCTTGCCCAGGCCTTTGCCGAGGCCGGCGCCGCCTGGACCGAGCTCAGGATCGACGGCGGGATGAGCGTCAACGACTGGCTCGCCCAGGACCTCGCGAGCATGCTTCGCCTGACGGTGCGGCGGCCGGCGGACGTGGAGACCACCGCCCGCGGCGCCGCTCTGCTCGCGGCGGTCGGCGCCGGCCTCCACCCTGATCTCGACCTGGCAGCGCAGGCCATGCTGCCGGGCAGCGAGACGTTCACGCCCCGGACCGACGAGGCGGCGCGCCAGTCCCGCCTCGCCGGCTGGAACGCGCTGCTGGCGGCCACCGGGTGAGCGCAGCAGCCCCCGCACCCGGCCGCAGCAGGCTGGCAAGTGCAGCCTTTCTCGTGCCCGGCATCCTGCTGTGCATGCTGGTCGGGCTCGCCGCGCAACTGCTTGGCAGCGTCGAGGCCATGCTGTTCGGCCGCGCCTGGCTGGAACCCTTGGTGCTCGCGATCCTGCTCGGCATGGTGCTCGGCAATGCCGTGGCGCTGCCCGCCGCCGCCGTTCCAGGCATTCGCTTTAGCGCCAAGACCCTGCTCGACATTGCCGTCGCGCTGCTCGGCGCCAGCCTCAGCGTGGCGGTGCTCGACAGCCTTGGCAGCTTGGCCATCGCGCTGATCGCGGCGATGGTCTGCGTCGCCCTTGCCGGCGGCTTCCTGCTGTGCCGCGCGCTTGGCCTCAACCGCCGCCTGGCGATGCTGGTGGCCGCCGGCAATGCGATCTGCGGCAACAGCGCCATCGCCGCCGTGGCCCCGATCGTCGCCGCCGACGAGGAGGAGATTGCAGCGGCGATTTCGCTCACGGCTCTGTTCGGCGTGGTGACCGTCCTGCTGCTGCCGTTCGCAGTGTACGTCTTCGACCTGGCGCTGCCGCGCTACGCGGTGCTGACGGGGCTCACCGTCTATGCGGTGCCGCAGGTGATCGCCGCGGCGGCGCCGTTCGGGGCGGCGATCGTCACCCTCGCCACCTTCGTCAAGCTGGCGCGGGTGCTGATGCTCGGCCCGCTGACCGTGGTGCTGGCGCTGCTCGCCCCGCATTTCCAGGACCGCACGGGTGACGCGCCGCGCGCATCGGCGCGACCCAAGCTCTTCCTGCCCTGGTTCATCATCGCCTTCGTGGCGCTTGCGGCGCTGCG
This sequence comes from Sphingomicrobium sp., assembly GCA_035540875.1. Taxonomy (GTDB): domain Bacteria; phylum Pseudomonadota; class Alphaproteobacteria; order Sphingomonadales; family Sphingomonadaceae; genus Sphingomicrobium. Next base: position 9,014 of record DATLFV010000160.1, read on the forward strand.
GTGGAGCGGGCTGCTTGGGGATGAGCTTGCCGGCCTGCTCGGCTTATTGTCCAACTATCTCGCGATCATCGCCATGGCGGCGCTGGGCTTCGGCGTTCGCCTGCGCAGCCTGGTGGAGGTGGGCCCCAGGGTCGCCCTCGGCACGGTGCTTACCGCAATGATGATGGCGCTGCTCGCACTCGCCACCCTGCAGCTGCTCTAGGACCGGTCGAGCAGCGGCCCCGCCAGCAGCGAGCACGCAAGGATTGGCCGATCGAGAACCGCTTATGTGCCGGCCTTGCCTTCCGGCGTCCGTCGCAGGTCGGCGATGCCGCATATCTCGCGCCGGCCGCTGCGGCGGCCGAGCTGGACCACAACGTCGATCACCGAGCGCGCATAGGCGAGCGTATCGCTGCGCGACAGGCCGAGCCCGGCCTGCATCACCATCAGCGCCAACTGCTCCAGCGCGCTGGACGGGCTGTTGGCGTGGATGGTGCTGAACGACCCCGGGTGACCGGTGTTGATCGCCCGCAGGAAGCTCACGGACTCGCCGCCGCGAAGCTCGCCGAGCACGATCCGGTCGGGCCGCAGGCGCAGCGACGCCTGCAACAAGTCCTCGACCGTCACCTGCGCCTCGCCGAGATCGCCCTTGACCGCGACCAGGCCGAGGCTGCTTCGGCTGGGCAGGCGGATCTCGGGCGTGTCCTCGATCAGGATTACCCGCTCGTGGCTCGGGATCTCGCGCAGCAAAGCGTTGAGGAAGGTGGTCTTGCCCGACGACGTGCCGCCGCTGACCAGGATGGTCCGGCGTTCCGCCACCGCATGGCGAAGGAATTCAAGCGGCCGCGACTGCGCATCGGGAATTCCGTCGAGCGACACCTGCTGGAGCGGCCCGGCGGCATATTCGGCTAGCGGAACGTCGACCAGCCGGTGCCGGCGGATCGCCATCGTCCAGCCGCCGCGGGTTGCGGGCGGGGAGATGAACTGCACGCGGGCGCCATCGGGCAGCGTCGCGGCAAGCAGCGGCCGCTGGCGGTTGATCGCCTGGTGGGTGGTCCGCGCCACCTGCTCGGCAAGGCGGCGAATCAGCACGTCATCGATCTCGGGGACCGCGACCCGCTCGAGCTGCATCGAACCCGCGGTCTCGATCCAGATCTCGCCCGGTCGATTGACGATCAGTTCGGACAGATCCTCGCGGTCGAGCCAGCGGCGGAACGGGCGCAGATAGGCGCCGAGGTAGACGCCGGTGGAGTCCGGAAGTTCGGCGACGTTGTCCGGCGCGCTCAAGGCTGGCCGTTCTGCACGGTCGAGAAGTCGAGGTCGCGCGCGGTGAATACGCGGATAGGCTGTCCCTGGCGGACTCGCACCGTCGGCGGAATCGACCCGCTCTGCTGGGCCATCGCGCCGGCGCCGGCCCCGCTTCCGGCCATCATCAGTGATCCGCCGCCGGTGCCGATCGCGCTCGCGGCGCCGACGACCGAAAGCAGCAGGGCGGAGCCGAAGCGGCTGAAGAAGTGGCTGTCGACCTTGCCCGTCAGGCCGGCCTGGCCGGCTTCGTCGGTGGCCGGCGAGGCGAGGGCGACCGAGACTCCGTCCGGCCGGATGAGGCGCGACCACAGCACGTAGGTGCGCCGCTGGCCGGCGGCGAGGCCGCTGCGATACTGGCCGACGAGCCGCGACGAGCGCGGGATCAGGACGCGCTTGCCGTCGAAGCTGCGCACGTCCTGGCTGACGAGGGCGCGGACATAGCCCGGAACGTCGCTGTCGATGGCCGTTTCCAGCACTGCCGGAATCAGGGTGCCCTGGATCACCGTGTGCCCGGGCGCGGCAAGCGGCCGTGCCGATGCGGTGTCGGCGGCGGACGCGTCGGCGCGGGACGTGAATTCGTCGCGGGCGGGTGCCGCGCCAGGGGCCGCGGCGGCGACGCCGGGGGCGGCCGAGGCAGCTTCGGCACCGGCCGGAACGATCGGACCGGAGCTGTCGAACAGCAGGGTCGGAGAGCGGAAGCGCTGCGAAAGCGGCGAAGGCTCGGCCCCCGCCTGCACGGTCTGCAGCGGCGGCCCGCCAAGCTGCAGCGGCCGCTGCTGCTGGCTTGTGAACACGAGCGAGCCGCCGCCCGGGTCGGCGACTTGGGCGGGCGGCCCCAGTTCGCCGGCCAGCGGTCCGGGCGCGGGCAAGGCCGGCGCCGGCTCCTGCGCGGCTTGCTGCGGTGCCACGGCCCCGGTCTTGGCTTCGCGGCCGCTGCTCAGGCCCATGAAGGTGGCGGCCCCGAGGACCAGGGCGGTGGCGGTGCCGAGCGCTATCCCGAGCCCGTCCTTGCGCGACGAAGGCACCGCGACGAGCGGGTAGCTGAGCCGGCTGGCCTCGAGCAGCTCGCCGGCGCCCATCGCCGCGCGCGGGTCGACGGCGACCAGCGAACGGTCGAAGCTTTGGCTCCCTGCCAGCGTGTCGTCGGAACGCCTGTCGATGGTGGTTTCGGCGATCTTCATTTCGCACCCTTCACTGCTGCGGTGCGCAGCGTCCTCGAGTCGGGCTTGGCCGCCGTCACCGTCACGACTTCCTTGCCGCGACGAAGGATCAGCTCGCTTGGGATCGTGTCGACGACGATGAAGCCGTTCTCCATGCGGTAGTCGATCGGTCCTTCGACGCCTTCGGATGCGGCAACCAGTACCGCCGGCAGCGGCTTGTTGTCCGGCCAGCCGATGAACAGGGATCGGCCGTCGTCGAACGCCCGCGCCGGGGCGAGCGAGCGTGAGCCCTTGATGACCCAGCCGAAATTGAACTTCGGCGGCACGACCGGGGCCGGGACCTGGACGACCGCGACCGGAACTGCGGGGGCGGCGGCGGGGGGCGGAGCGATCGCCCCGGGTGCGGGAAATTCCGGATAATCGAAGCTCAACGCATAGACCGGCTGCGCGCCGCGGGGTGCGGTCAGGTCGAACAAATAGGTCCTCTTGTCGGTGATCACCGCCATGTTGCTCTTGGCGCCGGCGACCATCGGTTTCACGAACAACAGGTCGCCGCGCTTGTTCGGAGTGACCTGCCAGGCGACGCTGTCGCCCACCGCGACATTCTCGATCCGCTCGTCCGGGGCGAAGCGGATGGTGCTCTGGAACCCGGGCTTGCCGACGAACTGCACCACCTTGCTGGGGTTGAACAGCAGGGAGCGCACCCGTGCGTCGCTCGCCATCGCCGGGGTCGCTGTCGCCAATGCGGCCATCGCGCACAGCAGGATCGGAAGTTTCATGATTTTGCCTTTCCGGCAGGAACCGCGGCCGGCGCACGCAGGCTCGCTCCGAGGGTCTGGACGCGGCCGTCGGTCCGCGCGGGAGAGATGTTGGCGCTGCGCAGCGGATAGCGCACCTGCGCAGCAGCGATCCGTGCGACCCGGCCGTCGCGCGCCGCCGGAGCGGCCGTGTCGTTGGCGGGAGCCTGGGCGCCGGAGATGATGTGGCGGATGCGCTCGTCGCTGCTCCTGGCTGGAGCGTCTGGAGAGCTGCGGCTGCTGCCGCCCGCCGCGGCGGCCGCGAGCGCTTCGGGGGCAGAGGGCGCGTGGACGACCGGCGCGGCGCTGCCGCGGCCAGCATCGCGGCCCTCGTCGCGGCGGCTTCCGAGGCGCCAGCCCGAGACCATCGTCGAGCTGACCCGAAGCACCATCACCATCAGCGCGACGTAGACGCAGGCGCCAAGGAACATGGTGACCGCCGGCTCCATGGTCAGCGCCGGCCCCTGAAGCTGGACGACGATCGGCGCGAGCAGCGCCAAAGCGGCGCCGCCGACGAGCACGGTGAACAAGGGCACCAGGGCAAACATCACCGCGCCCTTGAGCCAGCCGACGAACAGTCCGTGGCTTCCGCGGAATAAAGCGAAGACGATGAAGATCGGCCCGACCGCAAGCAGCACCGCAAGCGCGATGCGTGCCACCAGCAGCACCCCGACCGTGCCGAGCAGAAGCAGCAGCGCCGCCATCCACAACACGTCCGCGGGGGTCCATCCGCCGGCCTGCGGCGGAGCGGGGGTGATCCCGGTCGCGGTCGGCTCGGCGGGGGGCGCATTGGCCGATGCTTCCGCCGCGCTGGCGACCGCGCTGAACAAGGTGTCGAGCCTGGCGCCGAAGGCCGCGGTGGCCGATCCGCTTTGCCCGGTCAGGATCGAGGCGATCTGGTCGGGCCCGGCGGTCAGCAGCGTCCACACGACGTTCTGGTAGGCGACCCAGCTGGTCGCGAAGGTCAGCACCAGCCCGAGGCCGAGCATCCGCGGAGTCAGCATGTTGAGCCCGATCCGCGAGCGGCCGGTGAGCATGCTCAGCCCGAGCATTGCGACATAAAGGGTCAGCAGGATGGTCAGCGGCGTGCCAAGCCCGCCGCCGGGCGCGAACAGGCGCCCGAACGCGGTCTGAGCGGCTTCGGCGGACGCGCAGTCGACGACCCGCAGCGCCGCGCTGATGCCGCTCGTGCCGTCGGCGCCCAGGGTCGGGCAGCTGCTCACTCGGCGGCCTCGAGCATGCGGCCGTCGTCCTCGTCCTCGCCCGGCCAGCGGCTGCCGACCAGATAGGGGTACCAGGCGGCGGGGCTGTCGCCATGCTCGGCGCGGAGGGCGTCGAGCCGGCGGACGCTGGCCTCGCGCCCCGACAGCACCGTCAATATCTCGGGCATTCCGGACAGGTCGAGCCGGATGACGACGCTGTGGTTGGCGTGGCGCACCAGGAAGCAGCGGCTGTGCGCGGGCAGCGCGCGGATCAGCTCGAGCTCATGCTCGGACAGGCCGAAGCCGCCGCAATAATCCTCGGGACGCGCCTTGGGATTGGGCATGAAGATGCCGGTCGAGGTCTGCTCGACGATGGCGCTGCTGATCCGGCTTTCAAGCGCGTCGCGCGCCGACTGGGTGCCGAAGCCGACCATCGCGTTGCGCTTGCGCAGCGTCTTCATCCAGTCGCGGATGCGGCTTGCGAACACCGGGTCGTCGAGCGCCTTCCAGCCCTCGTCGATCAGGATCATCGCCGGCTCGCCGTTGAGCCGCTCGTCGATGCGGTGGAACAGATAGAGCATGGTCGGCGTGCGCAGCCGCGGGCTGTCGAGCAGCGCCGTCATGTCGAAGCCGACCAGCTTGCGGCCGAGGTCGAGCTCGTCCTTGTCATTGTCGAACAGCCAGGCGTGCTCGCCCGCGCCGACCCATGGAGCGAGCCGCGACACGAGGTCGCCTTCCTCCGGCCGGTGGTTGCCGGCGAGCAGCTCGCGGAAATAGCGCAGCCGCCGGAAGCTCGGGTCATGCTCGAAGCAGGCGTCCACCGCATCGGCGACGATCCGCAGCTCCTCGGGGCCGTTGGCTTGCAGCAGCTCGCCGATCCAGTCGCGCAGGAAGCCGCGGTTCTCCGGCGTGCCCGGCAGCTGCAGCGGGTTGAAGCCGGTCGGCTGCCCCGGCGACAGGCGCGCATAATGGCCCTGCATCGCCCGCACGAAGATTTCCGCGCCGCGGTCCTTGTCGAAGATCACCGTGCGTGGGCCAAACCTCTGCGCCTGGGCGGCGAGGAAGTTCAGGACCACGGTCTTGCCCGATCCCGACGGACCGATGACGGTGAAATTGCCGAGATCGCCTTGGTGGAAATTGAAGTGATAAGGCGTTGCGCTGGTGGTCTCGAACAGGGCCGCCGCCTCGCCCCAGTGATTGCCGTCGGCGCGGCCGAGCGGAAAGCCGTGGAGCGACAGGAAGCCCGCCGCATTGGCGGTCGAGATCATCGCCTTGCGGACGACATATTGCTCGTTGCCGGGGAACTGGCCCCAGAAGATCGGCTCGAGGTTGACGTCCTCGCGCACGGCGGTCGCACCAAGGTCGGCGAGCGCCGCCGCGGCTTCGGCCATGACGTCGTCGAGCTGCGCCAGCTCTTCCACCCGGACGGTCAGGTTCAGGTGATGGTCGCCAAAGCCGGTCTGCCCGGCCGTGAGCGAATCCTTGGCGCCGGCCATCTCGCGGCGCTCGGTCGTCGCCTCCTCGTCGGTGGCGCGCAGCCGCCGGATGGCAAGGTCGATGCGCTCCTTGGCGACCTGGCGGTCGGCCGGCGCGAAACTTTCGGTCAGGACCATCGAGAACGGCAGGCGGAGCAGCGAGTCGATCATCCCCGGCCGCGTCTCGGCCGGATATTCCTTGATCGAGAGCGTGCCCGAATAGCTCCGGCTCGCCGGGCCGCGCGTTTCCGCCGCTTCAAGTCCGAAGCTTACGCGGGAATAAGGCAAGTGGTGCCCGATGTCCGTGTCGCTGTCGGGAATGACGACCGGCCGCAGCTCGCCATTGTACAGCGCCGACAACAGCTCGAGCAGCTCGGAGCAGCGGCCGCCCGCCCCGTCATAGGCGCCCATCGGCTGCGCGCCATATTCGTGCAGCCCGGCAACCAGCGCGGTGACGGCGGCGTCGAGCTCGCGCAGCGCCTTGGGGTCGACCGCTTCCCCGCCGCTTTTGCGTCCGAAGCGGCGGGCGAGGCGCTCGGGCCAGCCGGTCTTGCCGCGCGCCGGCCGCCTGATGATGGTCAGGAACTGGTCGTTGACGAACATCCGGCGATTGCCGAGCCGCTCGCGCCACAGCGCGTCGAGCCGCTTGGCGAACGCCGGCCCCTCGACGGGCGACAGTCCGACCGACACCGGCCGGCGGATGATGTGGCGATAGAGCACGAAGCGCGAATCGAGCGCGCTTCGCAGCAGCATCTCGCGCACGTTCTGCGCGTGGTTGAGCTCGTCGGCATCGGCGGTTTCGAAGGCGATGCCGGGCACGTAGATGCCGCGCATCAACGATCCGTCGCGAAGCTCGATGGTCTGCTCGTCGAGCAGCCGCCGGTACGGCAGACGGTCGCCGGCGCGCTGCTCGCGGCCGGCCCAGGCGGCGGCGCCGTTCAAGCGAGGCTTGCGCATGCTCATGGCGCGTAACTGTTGCAGCGCCAGCGCTTCCAGTTGCGGACCCGCGGGCAGCGGCTGACCTTGGTCAGCCACAGGTCGAACACCCGCGGCTCGCGCAGGCAGGCGATGTAGCCGACGCAGTGGACCACAACCGCCGCGGGCAAGGTCCAGATCGAGCCGGTGATCAGGAACAGTTCGGTGGTGATCGCAGCATTGATGACGAAGAAGCTGTAGGTGACGCCGCCGAACATCTGCGGCCGCGTCAGCGCCCGGAATACCGGATGGCTGTTCAGCCGCGCCATCCTCCTAGCCTGCGATTCCGGCCGTCGACTGGATGCCGGACACGATCGCCGCCGAGCCGAACAGCACGAAGCAGCCGATGATCACCGTCGCCCCGAAGCGCCAGTTGACGCGGCCGGTAAGCATCATGAAACCGACCATCGCCACAGCGATGACGGCCACGGCGGTCGCGACATTTCCGAGCAATGTCCCCTGGAGCCACATCAAGGCGGCGACGATCGGCCCTGATCCCTGCGGGTCGCCCGCCTGGGCGAAGGCGGGCGATGCGGCCGCCAGCAAAGCGGCAGCCGGAATTGCCGACAGACGATTCATCGTTTCGCTCCTTGCTGAACGTTATTGTACGACAGGCGGTCGACGACCGACCGCACATAGCTTTGGGTTTCGGCGATGTTGGGGATCGCGCGGCTGCGCAGCACCCGCCCGGGCCCGGCGTTATAGGCCGCGAGCGCAAGCTCGAGGTCGCCATTGAAGCGGTCGAGTTGCTGGCGAAGATAACGCGCTCCGCCAAACAGGTTGGCGTTGACGTCATAGGGGTTGACGCCGAGGTCGCGGGCAGTGCCGGGCATCAGCTGCGTCAGGCCGATCGCGCCGGCGTGGGAGCGCGCGCCCGAGCGCCACCGGCTCTCCTGCCACACCAGCGCCTCGAGCAGGGCGGGGCTGACGTCGTTCATTTCCGCCACCTGTCGCACCGCGTCGGCATAGATGCTCGGTGCTGTCGAGCTCGCCGGCGGAGTCAGCGCCTCGTCCGGCAGTTGAAGTTCGAACGTGGAGTCTTGCGCGACCCGTTGCGGAGCCGCGGCGACGTCGCTTGCAATCACCGTCACGGCGCCCAGGTCACTGAGTTCGATGACGTCCGCAGACGCCGGCGCCGCGGCCAGCAGGGCCGCGGCGGAGACGATGGCTGTGGCCAGCGGCCGCAGCGCGTGCCCGGCGCGGGATTCTGCAATCCGCGACCGGAAGCTCCAGGGCTCGGACCTAGAAGCGATAGCTTGCGACAAAGCTGATATCATGGGTCTTGAATCGTCGGTCGCTACGCCGAAAATCGGTTCCCGACCGGTTTCCCTGGATGAAGGGGTTCGACACCGGGACGTTGGCGCCGCCCAGGCGCGCCCGGAAATCCTCTGCGCCGAGGTTGAGGAAAAGATATTGCGCGCCGAGGGAGAAGCTCGGCGCGATCCGCTGCTCGACGCCGCCGCCCACCTGGTATCCGAATTTCAGGTCGCGCCTGTCCGACAGCTGGACCGTGTTGACCCGGTTGTCGGTCGCGAAGCTGTAACGCACCTCGCCCGCCGCGACCCCGCCGGTGACGTAGGGCAAAGTGTTCGTGAACAAAGGATAGCCGACGCGCGCCCGCACCGAAGCCACGGAACGCAGCCGCCGGGTGATGGTGTAGAATGCCGGCGTTATGCTGAATGCGGTGACGCTGTCCTCGATCTTCGATCGTCCGAACTCGACGACGCCGCCAGCGACGAGGCCGCCCATGTCCATGTCGTAGCCGGCGAACGCCGCCACGTTGGCGCCATTCTCGTCACGGCAGCTCGACTGATCGGCGCTGAGCGCGCCGCCGCAAAATCCGCGGGAGAAGGCGTCCCTGCCGGTCACCGTGGTAATGGTGTCGCCGAAGCCGCCGTTGAGGTCCCGATCGAACTGGATCGTCTCATTGCTGTCGTCACGCTGATAGCCGTAGCCAATCCGCGCGCCGGCATAGCCGCCGGTCCAGCCGCTCTGCGCCGCCGCCGGGGCGATGGGCCCAAGCATCGCCGCAGCTCCCAAGCCAACAATCCATCGCCTCATCACCGTCCCCTTTCGTTGCGTAATTTCCAGCTTTGCTCGGTGCCCCCTAGAAGGCCGAGCTCCTGTTGATCGGCCCGTTTACGCCACGCGGGAAGAAGCCGCCCTGGGCCGCAGCGGCCGCAGTCAGATAGACGATGTTGAGAACGTCCGGCGCGTTGCGGCTGAACGCGATCGCATTCTGGTCGGCGGGAACGATGTTCGAGCCGCCGTCCCTTGGCGCGACGCCCTGGTCCTGGTCCGCCGGATTGTCGAGCGAGTCACGCGCGTCCGAAATCCGTTCGGTCGCGGTGATGAGCGTCTGCATCCCCCTCGAACCCTTCTCGAACAAGGTCGTCCGGATAAGGCCCGCGTGATAGGCCTCGACGGCCAGGATCCCGGCCGCGGCCTCGAGGAACGTCTTGTTGGTGATCAGCGGCGAGGCGCCCTTGTAGGCGGTAACGCCGACATCCTCGAAGATGTACGCTCCGAGCAGGAAGTTCTCGTCGCTCGCATAAGGATCGAACGACTGGCCTGCGGTAATCAGACCGGCCGCCCGAGCTGCCGCCGAGAAGGGGCCGTCGGGCCCGCTGCTGATGTCGATCGGCGGCTGCGCCACCGCCGCGCTGCCAAGCGCCCGGCGCAGGAACTCGACGTGAGCGCGCTCGTCGCGGGCGATTTCCACCGCATGCAGGCGCACGATCGGGTCGGAGAAGTTGACCCGCCGTCCGCCGGTGACTCCGCCTTGCACGCCGGTACCGCTAAGGATCGACTGGGGCAGGCCCTCGCCGAACGCCGCGAAGAAATAGAATTGGGCCTCGAGATATTCGAGGTTGAGCGCGAAGTTGAGGACGTCGGCGTCGCTGACTTGCGCGCTTTGGGGCGGCGGCTGCGCGGGCGGATCGTCGCGCTTGCCGCCGCTGGGGAAGCAGGCGGTCAGTGCCGCCGCTCCAGCTACTGCTGCGCCCGTGCCTCGTGCTGCACGAAGGAACTCACGCCGGCTGCTGCGACGCTGCGAGATCCGCTCCATCGCTTCCGACATCGCTGTGGTCTTTTCCATTTTCCGCGGCCTTTCCAAATGGGTTGCGATGCGCGCTTATTGAAAAGCGGAGCTCGTCCTGATCGTCCCGTTGACCCCGTTGGGGAAGAAACCGCCCGCACTGACCGCGTTGCGGTCGAGGTAGACGATGTTGAGAACGTCCGGCGCCGTTCGGCTGAACGCGATGGCGTCCTGGTCGGCAGGCACGATGTTGGAGCCGCCGTCCCTCGGAGCGATGCCCTGGTCCTGGTCCTGCGAATTGTCGAGGCTGTCGCGGGCATCGGAAATCCGCTCGGTCGCCTGGATCAGCGCCGGCGTCTGCTGCACGCCCTTCCTGAACAGCACGGTCCTGATAAGGGCCGCGTGATAGGCTTCGACCGCGAGGATCCCCGCGGCGGCCTCAAGGAAGACCTTGCTGGTGATCAGCGGCGCCGCGCCCTTGTAGGCGGTGACTCCGACGTCCTCGAAGATGAACGCGCCGAGCAGGAAATTCTCGTCGCTCGCATAGGGGTCGAACGACTCGCCCGGGCCGATCAGCCCGGCCGCCCTGGCCGCGGCTGAGAACGGCCCGTTGGCATCGCCGCTGATGTTGATGGTCGGCTGTGCAACCGCGGCGCCGCCCAGCGCCGTGCGCAGGAACTCGACGTGGGCGCGTTCGTCGCGGGCGATCTCGATCGCATATTGCCGGACCAAAGGATCGGTGAAGTTGACCTGGCGTCCGCCGATCACCGGCCCCTGCGTGCCGGTGCCCGTGAGGATCGAATTGGGAAGTCCCTGGCCGAAGGCGGCGAAGAAATAGAATTGCGCTTCGAGATATTCGAGGTTGAGCGCGAAGTTGAGGATGTCCGCGTCGGTCGGCGCCGCCTGCGCCATCGCTCGCGATCCCATGGTGACGAACGCGAGTCCGCCGAGAGCCTTGACGCCGACCGACTGGATGAAGGCGCGCCTTTCCTGCCGGCGCTCCGCCCTGCTGTCGAATGCTTCAACGATTGCGTCGTTATCGGCCATGGTCGCCTCCGAAATGTGCTGCTGGACAGCTGCTTCGGTGGCACGAGTCCCAGACTTCGGCGCGGAAAACCAGAGCTGGAACAGCCACGTACGGGAGCGTACGTTCATCAGCAGCGGTTCAACGGACTTCGCAAAAAGTTCCGCTCGGGCGAAAATTTTTTGAACATGGCCATGGAGTTCGGACGAGCGGCTCCGCGCCAGGTGACGCTGTTTCGTTGCGGAATAATCCTGGAGCCACGGCCGCTCGGCCGTCGCGGTGCGCCGGCGCGCTAGGTGGCGGCGGCCGACTTGCCGAACGGCCCGAAGCAGCTCCGGTAATGCGCCTCGCCGATGCCGTAGCATCCGTTGGCCCTGGCCTCGAGCGCGGCGCGGTTGCGGATCAGGATCCGGCCCCGCCGGCACCTGATGTCCCCCTCGCCCTCGAGGATGTGGAGACAGTCGGTGACGCTGGCCCGCCGGGCGCCGATATTGGCGGCGATCTGGTCATGCTGCGTCAGCATGATGTCGCCGCCGATGCGGTCATGGCGGATCAGCAGCCAGCGTGACACGCGCGCCTCGACGCGCTGAAGGCTGTGCGCGGCGGTGGCTTCTGCCGCCTGCATGACGATGCCGCACAGGTAGCGCCACAGCATGGTGTGCAGCGCTTCGCTCTCGGCGAGCGCGCGGTGCACCGCGGCAAGCGGGATCCTCAGCACGACTCCGCCGCAATCGCGCACCACTGCGCGATAAGGGGAAGTGGGAAGGGCGGCGATGGCGCTCCAGCCGAACATGCCTTCGCGGCCCGCCACCGTCACTTCGAGCCCGCCGACCTGCTCGACCGACACCAGTCCGCTGAGCGGGAAGTAGAGGGCGTCGAGAATGTCGCCGATGTCGACGAGGATGGTGCCCGGTTGAACGTCCTGCCGGCTGCCGTGGCTGGTAAGCCGGGCCCGGTCCGCCTCCGGCAATTGGTCGAGCAAGACGTTCGTCGACGACGGGCTTCCAACGGGGCGTTCGGTGGGCGCGAAACGGGCGCGCAAATGCATGTCGCCTGCAACGCCGGCTCCGCGCGCGAAAAGAGCGAATGTTCCCTGGCTCACGCCGCGCGGTCCAGGCCGAGCCCGGCTGGAGCGCACATTGCGCAGCCGCGACCCCGACCTGTCATATAGCGCAACCGGCTTTCACTGATCGGACCCAATCACAATCTCACCCGGCGCAGATACGTGCGCTGCGGCGGTGCGGATGCAGTCTGCTCGCAACTCTCGCCTCCGCTGCACAGAATCCGAGCCCGCGCAGCTTACACGCATCCCGCTGATCGCTGGCGCTCCGCGAGGTGCCGGAAAGTCGCTTTCAGGTGCGAGGAGGCGGAGCGTTGAGTGCCGGCCTCAAACGGCCGCGGAGCAACGCCCGATGCCGGCCTGGGAGCGCTGCAGGCGAGGAGACGCCGAGCACATTCTAGGTGGGTGGAGGCCCGAGCCGGAATCGAACCGGCGTGCAAGGATTTGCAGTCCTCTGCGTAACCACTCCGCCATCGGGCCGGAA
>DATLFV010000161.1:0-15851 GCA_035540875.1 Sphingomicrobium sp.
GCCTTCAACCTCGCCTTCCTGCTGCCCAACATCTTCCGCCGCTTGTTCGCGGAAGGTGCGTTCTCGGCCGGCTTCGTGCCCTTGTTCAGCCGCCGCCTCGCCGCCGGCGGGCACCAGGACGCGCAGCAATTCTCCAACGAGATCCTGGCCGTGTTCATGCCGGCGCTGCTGGTCGTGACGGTCATCTTCGAGATCTTCATGCCCGGCGTGCTGGCGCTGGTCGCCGCCGGCTACAGGGACACGCCGGGCAAGTTCGACCTGGCGGTCGAGCTGACGCGCTGGACCTTCCCCTATCTGCTGTTCATCAGCCTCGTCGCCTTGCTCGCGGGCGTACTCAACTCGCTGACCCGCTTCGCGGTCGCCGCCTTCGCCCCTGCTTTGCTCAACATCGCGCTGATCGTCGCTCTCTTGGTCGCGCCGCCGGGCAATGTCGCCACCGTCCGCACCATGGCGATTGCCGTGCTCGTCGGCGGCATCCTGCAATTCGCCTTGTGCTGGGTCGCGGTGCGCCGTGCCGGAATCCGCCTGCACTTCGGCCGCCCGCGGATCACTCCGGCGGTGCGCGAGCTGATCGTGCTGATCCTGCCGGCGACCGCGGCCGCCGGCGTCTACCAGATCAGCCAATTGTTCTACGGCTATTTCTCGACCCTGCTCGGCGAGGGCGCGCTGACCAACCTCAGCTACGCCGACCGCCTCAACCAATTGCCCTTGTCGATCATCGGCACTGCGCTCGGGGTCGCCATATTGCCCGCCATCAGCCGGGCGATCGCCGGCGGCGAGGATGATGTCGCCAGCGACGTCCAGGCGCGGGCCTTCGACCTGTCGATGCTGCTGACCCTGCCCGCCACCCTGGCGCTCGCGGTCGCTGCTTTGCCCATCGTCGGCGCCTTGTTCCAGGGCGGCCAATATACGGTGGAGGCGGCAAGGACGACCGCCAACATCCTCGCCATTCTTGTCACCGGCCTGCCCGCCTACGTGCTGGTCAAGGTGCTCACCCCCGCCTTTTACGCGCGCAAGGACGTTCGCACGCCGGTGCTGATCGCCGTCACCATCCTCCTGCTCAGCATTCCCGCCAACTTCCTGCTGATCCCGCGCATCGGCATCTACAGCCTCGCCTCGGTCACGTCCGCCGGGGCATGGATCAACTTCCTCGCCCTGCTGACCATCCTCTATGCGCGCGGCCATTTCCGGATGCCGGCGTGGCTGGTCAGCCGCGTCGCGCGGCAGCTCGTCGCCGCGCTCGCCATGGCCGCGACCCTCTACTTCCTGCGCGAGGCGCTCGCCGGCTTCTTCTTCGGCGGAGCGCTCGAGCGCGTGATCGGCCTCGGCGCCCTGGTCGGTGCCGGCGGCCTGGTCTATTTCGGAATCGCCTTCCTGATCGGCGGCGTCGACCGCGAGGCGATCGCCAGCCTGCGCCGCAGGAGGGCGCCGCAATGAGAGTGGTTTCGGGAATCCAGCCGACCGGCGGGCTTCACCTCGGCAATCTGCTCGGCGCGATCCTGCGCTGGGTGCGGATGCAGGACGAGGCGCAGTGCCTGTTCTTCCTCGCCGACCTCCATGCTCTGACCGTCGACGTCGACCCCCACCAGCTGCGCGGCAACGTCCGCGAAATGGCCGCGGCTTTGATTGCCAGCGGCATCGACCCCGAACGGTCGGTGCTGTTCGCGCACAGCGCCGTGCCCGCCCATTCCGAGCTCGCCTGGCTGCTCGGCTGCACCGCGCGCATGGGCTGGCTCAGCCGCATGACCCAGTTCAAGGAAAAGTCGGGCAAGAGCCGCGAGAGCGCGTCGGTCGGACTGTTCACCTATCCCGTGCTGCAGGCGGCCGACATATTGCTCTACCAGGCCACGCATGTGCCGGTCGGCGACGACCAGAAGCAGCACATCGAGCTGGCCCGCGACATCGCCATCAAGTTCAACACCGACTTCGAAGCGGAAGTGTTCGTCCCGCCCGAGCCGTTCATCGGCGGCGGCACGGCGGCACGGGTGATGAGCCTTCGCGACGGCCGGGCGAAGATGTCCAAGTCCGATCCCAGCGACATGAGCCGGATCAACCTGACCGATGGCGACGAGGTCATCGCGCAGAAGATCCGCAAGGCGAAGACCGACCCGGAGCCGCTGCCCGACGATCCGGCTTTGCTCGACAGCCGGCCGGAGGCGAAGAACCTCGTCGGAATGCTGGCGGCGGTCAGCGGCGAGAGCGTGGAGGCGGTGCTCGGCCGCTTCGCCGGCCAGGGCTTCGGCGCCTTCAAGCCGGTCCTTGCCGACGCCTTGATCGCCTTGCTCGGGCCGCTGCGCGCGCGCCTCGACCAGTTCCGCGCCGACCCTGCGGAGCTTGACCGCCTGCTCGCCAGGGGCGCCGCCCGGGCCAGGGAAACCGGCGCTCCCACCCTTGCCGCCGCGCAGCGCGCCGTCGGGCTGGTGGGGGAGCATCAACCTTCATCGACAGTTCAGCCCTGAATCGGTTATAAACGCCCGGATAAATTCGTTTTTATCGAGTCGAGGCGTCATGATCCACTTTCGCAAACTGGCCGGTGCACTGTTGCTCGGCATCGGCGCAGCGGGCCTGTCCGGCTGCGCGGCCGGGCTCAATACCCAGGTCTCCCGCTTCCAGGCGATGCCGGCGCCCGCCGGTCAGACCTTCTACGTCGTTCCCGCCGAAGGCGTGGCGCGCAACAACGAGTTCAACCGCTACGCCGCGCAGGTCGCGCAGCAGCTCCAGGCCAAAGGCTATGCGCCGGCCGGCGCGCCGCAGGTCACGACCATGCTGGTCAAGCTCGACTATGGCGTCGACGAGGGCCGCACCCGCGCCGTCAGCGATCCAATGGCTCGGTCGCACTATGGCTATGGCGGCTACGGCTATGCCGACCCCTTCTACCGCAGCCGCTTCGGATTCTACGATCCGTTCCTGCGCGGCGGCTATGGCTACCGCGATCCCTTCTACCGGGGCGGCTACGCCTATCGCGATCCCTTCTATGATCCGCTGGGCAGCTATTACGGCCGGCCGTTCTGGTCGCGCTACGGCTATGCCGGCGCCACGCGCTCGCCCTTCTACTACGGCTGGAACGACC
Source organism: Sphingomicrobium sp. (assembly GCA_035540875.1). Classification (GTDB taxonomy): domain Bacteria; phylum Pseudomonadota; class Alphaproteobacteria; order Sphingomonadales; family Sphingomonadaceae; genus Sphingomicrobium. The sequence goes on from DATLFV010000161.1 coordinate 3,071, forward strand.
CGTTCTGGTACGCCTCGCCTTATGCGGGATACGGCCCCGACTATCGCGGCGAGATCCGCGAATATGTCGAGTACCAGGCGCACCTGAACCTCGACATCGTCCGGCGCGCCGACAATGCGCCCTTGTTCGAGGGCCACGCCAAGGCGCGTGCCCAGACCGACGAGCTCGGCGTTCTCGTGCCGAACCTGATAGAGGCGATGTTCACCGGCTTCCCGGGCAAGCCTCGCGAGACGGTGCGGATCACCGTCCCCGCCAGGAAATCCTGATCCCCTTCTGAGGGAGGGCAGAGAAAGGCCCGTCCGGAGACACGTCCGGGCGGGCCTTTTCTTCGTGCGGTTGGGGCCGCCGAAGCTTTTGCTGCCTAGCCCTCGAGCTGGCGGGTGAGCAGGCGGATGTCGGCGTCGAGCTCGGCGTCGCTGGCGCGCAATTTCTCGATCTGGCGAACGGCGTGGATGACGGTCGTATGGTCGCGCCCGCCGAAGCGGCGGCCGATGTCGGGCAGCGACTTGGGCGTCAGCTGCTTGGACAGATACATCGCCACCTGCCGCGGGCGCGCGACTTCGCGGGCCCGGCGCGCGCTGGTCATCTCGGCCTTGCGGATGCGGTAATGCTCGGCGACCTGGGTCTGGATCTCGTCGATCGAGATGCGGCGCTGGTTGGCGCGCAGCACATTGGCCAGCACCTCCTCGACGAACGGGACGTCGATCGCGCGCCCGGTCATCAGCGCATAAGCGGCGATGCGGTTGAGCGCGCCCTCGAGCTCGCGAACGCTGGAGGCGACGCGGCGGGCGAGGAAGTCGACCACCGGCCGCGGCATCTGCACGCCGGGAAGCGCGGCCAGCTTGGCCTCGATGATGTTGAAGCGCAGCTCGAAGTCGGCGGCGTTGATGTCGGCGACCAGCCCCCACGACAGGCGCGACAGGATTCGCGGCGCGATGCCGTCGAGGTCCTGCGGCGCCCGGTCGGACGTGATCACCAGCCGCCGCCCGGCGGTGATGATCTCGTTCATCGTGTGGAAGAATTCCTCCTGGGTCGAATCCTTGCCCGCGATGAACTGGACATCGTCGATCAGCAGCAGATCGGCGCTGCGCAGCCGGCTCTTGAAGCCGATCGTGTCATTCTCGCGCAGCGCGCGGATGAACTCGACCATGAACTTCTCGGCCGACATCGAAACCACTCGGCTGCCGGGAAAATGCGCGAGGAAGGCGTGGCCGATGGCGTGCAGCAGGTGGGTCTTGCCGCGCCCGGTGCCGCCGTGGATGAACAAGGGGTTGAAGCTGACGGTGCCGGCGGTCGCAAGCGTGCGCGCGGCGGTCGCGGCGACCTCGTTGGCCTTGCCGACGATGAAGGTCTCGAAGCGGTAGCGCTGATCGAAATTGGGGGCCGACGGATCGCGGGCGGGCTGCGCGACCGGCGTGTCCTCGAGGATCAGCAGCGGCGAGGGCCGCGGCGCGTCGGAGGCCGCGATCACCCGCACTTCGCGAACGATCGGCAGCACCGTCCGCCATGCCAGCGCCAGGCGGTCGCCGAAGTGCGAACGCACCCAGTCGGCCATGAACTGGCTGGGCATCAGCAGCTCGAGCGCGCCGGCGTCGGGATCGAAGGTGCCGAGCGCCGCGGGCTTCAGCCAGCCGTCGAAGGTGCGAGCGCCGAGATCGCGTCGGAGGCCCGATCGGATCGACTCCCAGGCTGCCTCCAGCGGCGCCGCGATCGGCGCTTCTGCAAGCTCCACGGACATGGTCGACCGATCGCCTTGCACTGGCCAGCGCCTCCTCTCTGGTTTCCCCCCCGCCAGAGACAAAAGGAGCCGCTGCGCACGACTTCGAGTCGCGGCATTCATGGCTGTTTTTCTCTCTAGCCCCCGACACGGCAACGCGTCTGGAGGGGAGGTTTTGCGGGCCACGGGGCGAGCTTTCAAGGCTGTTTTTTCACAAATGTGAAATAATCAGCCTTGACAGCGGAAATGCTGGGAAAGCGCAGGAAATGGCGGTTTTCCGCCATTAGCCATGCCGCCCATCCGTCGGCGATTTTGCGAATCGCCGGAATCCCTACCTTTTTTGGAAGGTCCCAAAACGAGACCGGCCGCCGGTCACCCGGCGGCCCGTCGATAGCCCACGGAAGTGGCGCTTGTTCAACCCAGAGCGGACACCCTTTTGACCAGCCGCGAATATTTGCGCGACGCCGTATTCTTGTTGATCACGCCGCGCGAAACGCCGCGGAACAGCTCCGGCTGCGCCTTCTGGAGCGCGGTCGCCGCCTCGTCCTTGTTGCCCGCCGCAAGCGCCGATTCGACCGCCTTGATGAAGGTCCGGATACGGCTGACTCGGGCGCCGTTGATCTCGGCGCGCTTGGCGTTGCGGCGGATGCGCTTCTTGGCTTGCGGCGTGTTCGCCATTTATATTCCTCGTGAGGCTCTTGGGCTCAATGAAAAAGCGGCGCGAAACCCCTCGGGCCGCACCGGCATGCGCGCTCCCTAGCTCCATGCACGCCGCAGGTCAACGCCGGCAGGTCAACGCTGGCACCGGGGGCAATAGAAGGTCGAGCGGCCGCCCTGCGGTATCCGCCTGACCCGCCCGCCGCAGGAGCAGTCCGCCCCCTCGCGATCGTAGACGGCGAAGGCTTTCGAGAAATAGCCGAGCTCACCCTCCGGGCTGGCGAAATCGCGCAAGGTGGACCCGCCCGCGGCAATCGCCTCCTCGAGCACCGCCCGGATCGCCGGCACCAGCCGTTCAATCCGAGCCCGGGACAAGGATCCCGCGGCGCGCTTCGGGTGGATGCCGGCGCGAAACAAAGCCTCGCAGACATAGATGTTGCCGAGCCCGGCGACGATCCGCTGGTCGAGCAGCAGCGCCTTGATCGGCGCCCTTCTCCCCGCCAGCCGGCGGTGGAGGGTGGCCGCGTCGAGCGTCAGCGGCTCGGGGCCGAGCTCGGCGATCCCCGGCCACTCGGCGAGCGCGTCGCTGGCAACCAGGTCGATCGAGCCGAAGCGCCGCGGGTCGTTGAGCGCCAGGCGCCGCCCTTCTTCGGTCTCGAGCAGCAGATGGTCGTGGGCGCCGATCTCGGCCGGGTCGATCCGCCACCGCCCGGACATGCCCAGGTGGAACAGCAAGGTGTCGCCGCGGTCGGTGGCGACCAGCCCATATTTGGCGCGCCGCCCAAGGCCGGTGACCCTGGCGCCGGTCAGCCGCTGGCCAAGGTCCTGCGGAAAGGCGCGGCGCAGGTCGGCGCGCCGCACCTCGACCCGGACCAGGCGCCGCCCCTCGAGCACCCGCGCCAGGCCGCGTACCGTCGTTTCGACTTCGGGAAGCTCGGGCATCGGCGGCGATATGGCGGAGCGCACCCAAGCCCGCTAGAGGCGCTGGCGGCATGAGCGACGAGGTCGACTTCGGTGACGAACGGGTAAGCCCCGAGGAAAAGACGCGCCGCGTCGGCGCGGTCTTCAGCTCGGTCGCGCGCCGCTACGATCTGATGAACGATCTGATGTCGGGCGGCATGCACCGGCTGTGGAAGGACCGCTTCGTCGCCCGGTTGAAGCCGCGGCCCGGAGAGGCGATCCTCGACATGGCCGGCGGCACCGGCGACGTCGCCTTCCGCATCGCCGACCGCGGCGCGCGCGTCACCGTCGCCGACATCAACCCCGACATGCTGGAAGTCGGCCGCCAGCGTGCCGCCGAGCGTGGCCTCGCCGGCCTCGACTGGCGCGTCGAGAATGCCGAGAGCCTGAGCTTCGATGGCGACCTGTTCGACGCCTACACCATCGCCTTCGGCATCCGGAACGTGACCGACAAGGCGGCGGCGCTCGGCGAAGCCCACCGCGTGCTCAAGCGCGGCGGTCGGCTGTTCGTGCTCGAATTCTCGAGCAGCGACTGGCCCGGCTTCGCCCAGCTCTACGAGACTTATGCGAGCCGCCTGATCCCGCGCATCGGCAAGGCCGTCGCCAACGACGAGGCGAGCTACCGCTATCTGGTCGAATCCATCCGCCGCTTCCCGCGCCCGCCGGCTTTCCAGCAGATGATCGCAAGCGCCGGCTTCATCCGCACCGCGACCGAGCCGATGCTCGGCGGGCTGGTGTGCATCTGGAGCGGGTGGAAGGTGTGACGGCCACCGTCACCCATCTCTGGCGGCTGCTCAAATGGGGCCGGACGCTCGCCCGCCACGGCGCGCTGCATGGCATCGAGGCCGATCCGCTGACGCCGCCGCAGGTGCGCCGCCTGGCCCGCCTCGCGCGCTTCGGAGCGCGCATCCCGCCGACCCCCGATTATGCCGTGGCGCTGCAGGAAATCGGGCCGGCGGCGATCAAGCTCGGCCAGGCCCTGTCGACCCGGCCGGACCTCGTCGGCGAACGCGCCGCCGAAAATCTGTCGCGCCTGCAGGACGATTTGCCCCCCGCACCCTTCGCGGCGATCAAGCGCCAGATCGAAACCTCGTTCGACGCGCCGCTCGACCGGCTCTACGCCGAGTTCGACGAGCGCCCCGTCGGCGCCGCCTCGATTGCCCAGGTCCATCGCGCCGTGACCACCGACGGCCGCAAGGTCGCGGTCAAGGTGCTTCGCCCCGGCATCGAGGAGGAGTTCGCGCGCGCGCTCGAGACCTATGAATGGGCGGCCGCGCACGTCGAGCGCTACGGCGGCGAGGCCGAGCGGCTGCGCCCGCGCCTGGTGGTCGCGCACTTCCGCCAGTGGACGGCGCGCGAGCTCGACCTGCAGCGCGAGGCGGCCTCCGCGTCCGAGCTCCGCGAGAACATGGTTGCCGAGCCCGGCTTCTACGTGCCGGAGATTGACTGGCGCCGAACCGCTCGGCGCGTGCTGACGCTGGAATGGCTCGACGGAGTCAAGCTCAACGACCGCGAGGCGCTGGTCGCCGCCGGCCACGACTGCCCGGCGCTGGCCGCCAAGCTGGTCCGCGCCTTCCTGCGCCAGGCGGTGGTCGACGGCTTCTTCCATGCCGACCTCCACCACGGCAATCTCTTCGCGCTTCCCGACGGGCGCATCGGCGCGATCGACTTTGGCATCATGGGGCGCATCGACCGCCGCGCCCGCATGTGGCTGGCCGAGATTCTCTACGGCCTGATCACCGGCAACTACCGCCGCGTCGCCGAAATCCACTTCGAAGCGCAATATGTGCCGCCACACCACAATGTCGAAGAGTTCGCGACCGCGCTGCGCGCCGCCGGCGAGCCGATTCGCGGCCTGCCGGTCAAGGAAATCTCGGTCGGCCGGATGCTCGAAAGCCTGTTCACCATCACCCGCGACTTCGACATGCCGACCCAGCCTCACCTGCTGCTGCTGCAGAAGACGATGGTGATGGAGGAAGGCGTCGCCACCGCGCTCGATCCCGACATCAACATGTGGGAGACGGCCGAGCCGTTCCTGCGCGACTGGCTTCGCGGCGAGCTCGGGCCGGAGGCCTATTATGCCGACCGCATCACCGACACGGTGCGCGCCTTCAAGAAGCTCCCGGCCCTGATCCACCGGCTCGACGAATATTATCCGCCGCGCGGCGCCGCCCCGCCGCCGCCGCCGCTGCCCGACATCACCATCGTCGAGCGCGGCAGTTGGTGGAGCCATGCCCTTGTCGCCGCGGCCGCCGCGGCAGCGGGCGCGCTGGCCGCGATCCTGTTCACCTAGGACGCAATTGCCGTTCAGAGTCGAGCAAGCGCCGCGGCCCTAGGCCGTTTCCCATGACGATCGGAGCACACAGGCAGGCAATCATAGCGGTCAAGCTGGCGGCGGCGGCGGCACTCGCCGGCGCGGCCCCGGCGGCGGCGCAATATTATCCGGCGCCCATGCGTCCCGTGCCCGCCCCATGGGCCGGCCCCCCGTCCATCAGCCTTGCCATGCCCGGCGGCGGCGCCGTCGCGCGCTTCTACGAGCGGCAGCAGAACCGGCTGATCTGGCTTCGTCCAGGCGCCCAGGGGCCCGCGGCCAATGCCTTGCTCACCATCCTCCACAGCGCGCCGGTCGACGGTCTCGCCGAAGGCCCGCAGCTCGCCCGGCAGGCGCAGCAGGCGCTGCGCCTCGCGGCTACGGGCCATCCGGCCGCTGTGCTCGATGCCGACCGGGCGCTGTCGGCGGCCTGGGTGCGCTACGTCCAGGCCCTGCGCCGGCCGCCGCAGGGGACGATCTACGGCACCAATGCGGTGGTCCCGGTCACCGCCGTCGACGTCATCCTCAGCGATCTCGCCCGCGCGCCGGCGCTGCTGCAGCACCTGCGCGCCACCTCCAGCGTCAACCCCATCTACGCGCAGCTCAAGGCCGATGCGGTCGAGCAGTACCGGCAGTGGGGCGTCGTCGACCCGCGCCTGCAGGTCGATCTCGACCGCTCGCGGGCGCTCCCCGACAAGGGCCGCTTCGTGCTCGTCAACATCGCCTCGGCGCGCCTGTTCATGATCGAGGACGGGCGGGTCGTCGATTCGATGCGGGTGATCGTCGGCAAGGACGACAAGCAGACGCCGCTGATGGCGAGCATGATCCATTATGCGACCTTCAACCCCTATTGGAACGTGCCCGACGATCTGATCCAGGAGCGGATCGCGCCCAACGTGCTGAGCATGGGCACCCGCTATCTGCGCGAGCGCGGCTATGAGGTGATGCTCAACTGGTCCGACAGCTCGCCCGTGCTCTCGCCCGACAGGATCGACTGGCGCGCGGTCGCCGCCGGCCGCGAGACCATCCGGGTGCGGCAGAAGCCGGGCCCCGCCAACTCGATGGGCAACCTCAAATTCTCATTCCCCAACAGCGAGGGCATCTACCTCCACGACACGCCCAACAAGGAGCTGTTCGACAAGGACGTGCGGGCGCTGAGCGCCGGCTGCGTCCGGCTCGAGGACGCCGAGCGGCTCGCCGGCTGGCTGCTTCGCCGCGAGCCCTGGGGACCGGCCGGGGTGCCGGAGGCCCATGTCCCGCTGCCCGACGGCGTGCCCATCTATCTGACCCATCTGACCACCCGCCCGCGCAGCAGCCAGTCGGCGCTGGTCGACCAGGTCCTGGGCGGGCGCGGCTCGAGCGCCTCGGGCGTCAACTAGGATCGGCGCTGCGCGGACGGCTCAGGCGGGCATCCGGTTCTTGCGCACGATGGCGAACAGGATCAGCCCGAAGGCCGCGAGGCGAATCAAATAGATCCAGCTGCGTTCCTCGACCGGGAAATTGCCCAGGGCGAGCACGGTCTGGCCGATGCCCAGCAGGACGAAGGCCAGCGCGAACGAAGCGAACAATTCGTCGCGGGTGCGATGCCAGAAGCGCAGGAAGAACAAGGCCAGGGTCAGGAAGCCGAAGGCCACCGCGCCCCCGAGAAAGTCGTAGAGCGTGGTCATTGCTCGTCGAGCTCCCAGATGAAGGCATAGATCAGCACCGATATTGCGGCGAGCGAGAGCAGCAGCCTCGCGATCCGCAAGTCGACCTGGGGAATGAGCAGCAGGTCGATCACCAGCATCAAATTGTTGCCCGCCAGGAACAGGAAGCAGATCGTGCTCCACAACAACAGCCGGACGCCGCTGCGGCGGTAACTGCGGCCGAGCAGCCAGGCGCAGGCGGCGCTGGTCAGGAAGCACAGCACATAGACGAGCGTCGGGAACAGGTCGCGCATCTTACTCCCTCTTCAGCCGGAACGCATCGGCGAACGCCGCCAGGCCGGTGCCCGGGCTCAGCACGATCAGGCGGCGAACGGCATCGGGGCGGCGCGCGTAAAGTTGTTCGGTCTCCTCGACCAGGCGAGCGCTGGCCGGCGATGATGGCGCATACCAGGCCTCCTCGCCCTCGACCGCGACCAGGCCGGCAATGACCAAAGAATCCAGCGCCTGCCCGACCACCAGCTCACTGGCCCGCAATGCCGACACCAGTTCCGCTCGCCCCCATTTGCGCGGCTCGCGCTTGAGCAGCAGCAGCAGCTCGAGCGACCAGATCGAGCGAAATCCCGACGTGATGAACGCCTGCAGCCCCTCGCCCACGCTCAACTCTTCTGCTTTCTGGCGGCGATGCTCGGCACCCGGCCGCCCCTAGGAGCACTCGCCCGCGACTGGCAACCCCGCGGCGCTGCCCGGCGGCCCGCCCCCTAGGGCCTGGCGGCCGCGATCACCACCGAGCGGCCGGCCGCAGCGCCGGCCGCAAGCTCGGCGATCGCCGCCGCAATCTTGGCCCCGCCCTGCTCGGAGGGCTCGATCGGGTTGGCGTAATCGCCGGGCTCCGAACAGATCAGGCGCAGGTCGATCAGCGGCAGCCCGCGCGCGAAGGCGGCGCGCGTGATCACGTCGTTGAACAGCGACAATGCCGCGGTGACGACCCGCCCCTCGGGCGGCGGGAAGCTGGCGTCGTAGATGGTGCACAGCGCCGCCGGCAGTCCCCGTGCCAGCACTGCGTCCACCATCGCCAGATAGTCGCTGGCGAAGCGCGCCTGGGCGTCGGCCAGCTGCATCACGCCCTCGCCCACCGAACGGACGGGGCGGCCGAGCAGGCCCGACTCGCCGAGCGCGTCATTGCCGCCGGCGCTGACCACCAGCAGCGAGGCGTCGCCGGGCAGCCGCGCGAGCTGCCGCTCGACTTCGCGGGTCACTGCCCCGTCGAGCGCCAGCAGGCTCGCGCGCCAGCCGCCGGGCAGCGCCGCGCGGACCTGCCGCACGACGTCCGGAGCGCCCGCGACATAGGCCGCATTGTCGAAGATGGAATCGCCGAGCAGGACGACATGCCCGCTCGCGTGATCGCTTGCCATCGGCATCCAACCCGCGGCGCTGCGCAATGTTCAGGGCGGGAATCGACTTGGCGGTTCCTGCCCGGCTAATGGCGCTTCTCATGGCCCGGGTGCTCCTGATCGTCGGCGGCGGCATTGCCGCCTACAAATCGCTCGAGCTGGTGCGCCTGCTCAGGAAGGCGGGGCATCAGGTGACGCCGGTCCTGACCCGCGCCGGCGAGCAGTTCGTGACTCCGATGAGCCTCGGCACGCTCGCCGAAAGCCCCGTCTACAGCTCTTTGTGGGAGCTCAAGGACGAGGTCGAGATCGGCCACATCCAGCTCAGCCGCGCCGCGGATGTCGTGCTGGTCTGCCCGGCCACCGCAGATTTGCTCGCCAAAATGGCCGCGGGCATCGCCGACGATCTCGCCACCACCTTGCTGCTCGCCACCGACAAGCCCGTGGTCGCCGCGCCGGCGATGAACGTGCGCATGTGGCAGCACGCCGCGACCCGGCGCAACGTCGCCCAGCTGCGCGCGGACGGCGTCCACGTCATCGACCCGGACGAGGGCGAAATGGCATGCGGCGAGTATGGCCCCGGCCGGCTTCCCGAGCCGCCGGCGATCGTCGACTGGCTGGCGCAGCACGATCTCCTCAAGTGAGCCTCGTCGGCAAGCACATCCTCGTCACCGCCGGGCCGACCCATGAGCCGATCGACCCGGTGCGGGTGATCGCCAACCGCTCGTCGGGGCGCCAGGGCTTTGCGATTGCCGCCGCGGCTGCCGAGGCCGGCGCCCGGGTCACCCTCATTGCGGGTCCCGTGACGCTGGCAACGCCGGCCGGTGTGTCGCGCGTCGACGTCGAGACGGCCGAGCAGATGGCCGACGCCGTTGCAGCGGCGCTGCCGTGCGAGGCAGCCGTCCTGGTCGCCGCGGTCGCCGACTGGCGGGTGGCGGCCTCGCCCATCAAGCTCAAGAAGGAAAGCGGCCCGCCCGAGCTTCGCTTCGTGCCGACCCGCGACATTCTCGCCGAACTCGCCGCCAGCGCGCAGCGCCCGCGGCTGCTGGTCGGCTTCGCGGCGGAGACCGATGAGGTAGTGGCAAACGCCGTCGCCAAGCGCGGGCGCAAAAGCGCCGACTGGATCGTCGCCAACGACGTTTCGGGCGACGTGATGGGCGGCGCGCGCAACCGCGTTCACCTCGTCACGGCGCAGGGGGTCGAGGACTGGCCCGAAGCGGACAAGACGCAAGTCGCGCGGCGCCTGGTGGCGCGGATCGCCGCCGCCCTCGCCTAGCCGCAGGCGCGGCAGGCGGGATCAGGCGGGATGTCCATCGCCCGCCAGCCCAGCTTCACCCCGTCGAACAGGTGGAGCCGGCCGGCCGAGTCGCCGCCGATGCCGACGATCGCGCGGATCGCGATCAGCGCCGCCATGCCCCCCACCGTCGCGGTCAGCGCGCCGAGCACGCCCTGCTCGGCGCAGGTGTCGCAATCGTCCGTGTCGAAGGCGTCGCCGACGAAGCAGCGGTAGCAGGGCCGGCCGCGGAACAGCCCGACCTGGCCCTGGAACATCACCGCCGCCGCCGAAACCAGCGGGACGCCGAGCGCCACGCAGGAATCGCTGACCGCCAGCCGCGTCGCAAAATTGTCGCTGCCGTCGAGCACCAGGTCGTGCCCGCCGAGCAGCTCCGCAGCGCTCGAAGCGTCGATCCGGCGCTGCCGCGGAACCACCTCGACATGGGAATTCAGCCGCCCGACGAACGCTGCCGCGCGCAACGCCTTGCTTTCCCCCGCGTCGTCTTCCCAGAACAGGGGCTGGCGCTGCAAGTTGGTAATGTCGACGATGTCGTCGTCGATGATGGTCAGCGCGCCCACGCCCGCCCCGGCAAGGGCCGGGATGGCGGCGCTGCCGATGCCGCCGGCGCCGATCACCGCCACCCGCGCCGCCTTGAGCTTGCGCTGCCCGACCCCGCCGACCTCGCGCAGCACGATGTGCCGCGCGTAACGCTCGAGCTCGTCGTCGGACAGGTCGGTCATAAGCGTCACCCCGGCGAAAGCTGGGGTCTCAGGGAGGATGTGCGCAACCTCCTGTCCCGAGATGCCAGCCTTCGCTGGCATGACGCAAATCTCACCGCCCCGTGCTCCCGAACCCGCCGGCACCTCTTGCCGTCTCCTCGAGCACCTCGACCTCGCGGAACGCCGCCTTCAGCACCGGCGCCGGCACCAGCTGCGCAATGCGCTCGCCGCGGCGCACCGCGAACGGCTCGCTGCCGAGGTTGGCAAGGATCACCTTGACCTCGCCGCGATAATCCTCGTCGATCGTGCCCGGCGTGTTGAGGCAGGTGACGCCATGCCTGAGCGCAAGTCCCGAGCGCGGCCGCACCTGGACTTCGAAGCCCGGCGGAATGGCGATCGCGAAGCCGGTCGCGACCGCGTGCCGCTGGCCGGGCGCAATCGTCACGTCCTCGGCGGCGACCACGTCCATTCCGGCGGCGCCGGGCGTCGCATAGGCCGGCAGCGGCAGGCCGTGCCCATGCGCCAGCCGCTGCAGCGCGATGTCGATCATTTCGCCTTTCTCCTGGCGGGCTTCTTCTTCTTCGCGGCGGGCCCCTTGGCCGCCTTGGCGTCGATCAGCGCGATCCCCTCATCGAGCGTCACCGCGGTCGGCTCGGCGCTCTTGGGCAAGGTGGCGTGGGTGGTTCCGTCGCTGACATAGGGCCCGTAGCGCCCGGCGAGCACCTTCAGCTCCTTGCCGCTCTCCGGATGCACGCCCAGCACCGCCAGCGGCTCGCGCGACGCCCCGCCCTTGCGCCCGCCGCCGTTTGCCGCGTCGGCCAGCTTGGCCACGGCGGCGTTCATGCCGGTCTCGAACACTTCCGCGGTCGATTGCAGCCGCGCATATTTGCCGTTGTGCGCGAGATAGGGACCGTAGCGCCCGATCGACGCGGTGATCGGCTCGCCGGTCTCGGGATGCGTGCCGATGGTGCGCGGCAGCGACAGCAGTTTCTCCGCCATCTCCAGCGTCAGCCCGGCCGTCGGCACGTCCTTGGGGATCGACGCCCTCTTGTCGCCCTTCTCGACATAGGGACCGAAGCGACCGCTCTTGAGCGTGATGCCGTTGCCGAGCTCCGCCGGTCCGTCGCTCGGCGCATCGTCCCCCACCTGGCCGAACTTCCGCGTGAACTTGCACTCGGGATAGTTGGAGCAGGCGACGAAGGCGCCGAACTTGCCGCCGCGCAGCGCCAGCCGGCCGTTGCCGCAATTGGGGCACAGCCGCGGGTCGGACCCGTCCTCCTTCGCGGGAAACAGATAGGGCTCCAGGAAATCGTCGAGCGCCGCCGTCACTTCCGAGGGCTTCTGCTCCATCACCTCGCCCGCCTTGGGCTTGAAGTCGCGCCAGAAGGCGTCGAGCAGGTCCCGCCAGCCGGTGCGGCCGCCCGACACGTCGTCCAGCCCCTCCTCGAGCTCGGCGGTATAATCGAAGCTGACGTAACGCTCGAAAAAGCGCTCGAGGAACGCCGTCACCAGCCGGCCGCTCTCCTCGGGGATGAAGCGCTGCTTGTCGACGCGCACATATTCGCGGTCCTTCAAGGTCTGCAGCGTCGCCGCATAGGTCGAGGGCCGGCCGATCCCGAGCTCCTCGAGCCTCTTCACCAGGCTCGCCTCGGAATAACGCGGCGGCGGCTGGGTGAAGTGCTGGCTCGCCTCCACGCTCCGCTTCAGCGGCGCGTCGCCGGCGCGCAGCAAGGGCATGCGCGCCCCCTCCTCGTCCTCGGCCTTTTCGTCGCGCCCCTCCTCGTACAGCGCGAGGAACCCGGGGAACAGCACCACCTGCCCGGTTGCGCGCAGCACGGCGCGGCCGGTGCCGTCGGTCAGCTCGACGGTCGTGCGCTCCAGTCTCGCCGAAGCCATCTGGCTGGCGAGCGCGCGATTGTAGATCAACTCGTAGAGCCGCCCGTGATCGCCGGAGCCCGCCCGGCTGCGCGCAAAGTCCGTCGGCCGCACCGCCTCATGGGCCTCCTGCGCATTCTTGATCTTGCTCTGGTACTGGCGCGGCTTGTCCGGAACGAAGCCGGCGTCGTAGCGCGCGGCTACCGCCTTGCGCGCGGCGCTGATCGCTTCG
>DATLFV010000162.1:0-5662 GCA_035540875.1 Sphingomicrobium sp.
CACCATCTGGTCGGCGCTGACCGGCGGCAAGCGCGTGATGCACGTCGAATGGGTCAGCAATCCGGCCTATGTCGACCGCGCCATCCGCCTGCGCCCGGAGGAATATCGCCGCTTGTGGGCGGCAATCCGCGCCGACTTCGCTCTCGACGCAAGTGGCCGGCCGCGCCGGATCGACCACCCGGGCTATGGCCGCTCGGACGCCTTCTACCGCGCGACCGGCAAGGCCAGCGCGCTTCGCACCTGCAACAGTTGGGCCGCCGACCGCCTGCGCCTTGCCGGCGTCAAGACCAGCCTGTGGCCGCCATTCGTGCAAGGCCTGGTGTGGCGATACCGGCGGGTCAGCGACGGCTGATCATTCCTCCCCGGACTTTGCCGGGGAGGGGGACCAGCGAAGCTGGTGGAGGGGTCCTTCGGGTGACAGGCAGCCCCTCCACCGCACTGCGTGCGGTCCCCCTCCCCACGAAACCGTGGGGAGGAATTTAGAGCACGTACCGCGACAAATCCGCGTTGCGCGCGATCCCGGCGAGCTGCCGCTCGACGAATGCGCCGTCCACCAGCAAAGTCTCGCCGCGGCGCTCCTCGGCCTCGAAGCTGACCTCCTCGAGCAATTTCTCCATCACCGTCTGCAGCCGCCGCGCGCCGATATTCTCAAGCGACTCGTTGACCTCGGCGGCGACGCGGGCAAGCGCGGCGATGCCGTCCTCGGCGAACTCCACCGTCACCCCCTCGGTGCCGAGCAGGGCCTGGTACTGCTCGGTCAGGCTCGCGCGGGTCGCCGACAGGATGCGCACGAAATCGGCTTCGCTCAGCGCCTTCAGCTCGACCCGGATCGGCAGGCGCCCCTGGAGCTCGGGCAGCAGGTCCGCGGGCTTGGCGATATGGAACGCGCCCGAGGCGATGAACAATATGTGGTCGGTCTTCAGCGGCCCGTACTTGGTCGCCACCGTCGTGCCCTCGATCAAGGGCAGCAGGTCGCGCTGCACGCCCTCGCGGCTGACCGAGCCGCCGCGCACGTCGCTGACCGCGATCTTGTCGATCTCGTCGAGGAAGACGATGCCGTTGGCCTCGGCATCGGCAAGCGCGGCGCGGTTGACGTCGTCGGGGTCGAGGCGCTTGTCCGCTTCTTCCTCGGTCAGCCGCGCGAAGGCGTCGGGCACTTTGAGCTTGCGGCGTTTGCGCGGTGCGCTGCCCATCGCCTTGCCCATGATCGATTTCAGGTCGAACAGCTGCGCGCCCATGCCCGGGATTTCGAACGGCATGGCCGGCGCCTCGTCGACTTCGATCTCGACCTCGGCATTGCCGAGGCTGCCGTCGGCGAAGCGCTGCTTGAAGCTGGCGCGGGTCGCCTCGCTCGAGCCCTTGCCGGTCAGCGCGTCGAGCAGCCGCTCCATCGCCGCTTCCTCGGCCGCGGCCTTGACCGCGTTGCGGCGCCGCTCGCGCTCCAGCCGCACCGCTTCCTCGACCAGGTCGCGGGCGATCTGCTCGACGTCGCGGCCGACATAGCCCACTTCCGTGAACTTGGTCGCCTCGACCTTGACGAACGGCGCGTCGGCAAGCTTCGCCAGCCGGCGGCTGATCTCGGTCTTGCCGCAGCCGGTCGGCCCGATCATCAAGATGTTCTTGGGCGTGACCTCGTCGCGCAGCTCGGGGCTCAGCTGCTGGCGCCGCCAGCGGTTGCGAAGCGCCACCGCGACCGCTTTCTTGGCGTCCGCCTGGCCGACGATATGCTCGTCGAGCGCGGCGACGATCGCCTTCGGGGTCAGCCGGTCCTTCAGCAATTCAGGAGCCCCGCCTTCGGCAATGGGGGATTGATAGTTCATCCCCCGCTAGATTGGACGCGGGCCAGGCCACTTCAAGCCGCGCAGCGCAGCGCCGCGAACAGACGGCGGTGCGAGTTCATGATGCGGGCGATCGCCGCGGGATCGGGATTGGTGTCCCACACGTCGCGCTCGAACGTGCCGCCGAGGATGATGCCGTCGCCGCGCGGGAACATGTATCCGCTCGGCAAGGTGTAGGCATATTGCAGCTCCGGCTGGGGCGCGAGCATGACGATCTGCCCGCGCACCGCGCCGAGCTCCATGTCGCCGAACAGTTCGCGGGCGCCGAGGCCGGTGCAGTTGAACAGCAAGGTCTCCGGCAGCGCCGACAATTCCGCGGCGCTGGCGAATCGACGCACCCGCATCTGCCCCCCGGCGCGCAGGAAATCGTCGGTGAGCTGCGCCAAATAGCGCCCGACCTCGACATACATGGTGCGGTAGACGGCAAGGCCGCCGGTGGTGAACGGATGCTCGCTCTCTCCAAGCGCGCGCGAGTCCGGGTAATAAGCCTCGAGCCCGGGGGAGCCGACGCGGTCCGCCTCGGTATAGGTCGGCAGCCAGCGCACGCCGTAGCGCTCGCCCTCGAGCGCCTTGAAGCGCTCCCAGCTGATCGCCAGCGCCGCTCTGTACTGCTCGCGCCATTCGGGGCTGACCGCCGCCTCGCGATAATGGCCGGTCGGCCCCCACTGCCCACCCGCCAGGCTCGAGGTCGTGTTCACCGGCAGCTCGGCGGTGTGGATGGTGACCGGGAAGCCCGCCTGCTGGACCAGCCGGGCGGTGCTCAGCCCCATGATCCCGGCGCCGAGCACCGCGACCGGTCCGCTGTGGCCGGCAAGGCCGAGCCGGGTCGCCAGTACCGAGCTTCCCCAGCTCAGGGTGATGCCGGCGCCGCCATGGCCGTAATTGTGGACGAGGGCCTTGTCGCCCAGTTGCTCGCGCCGCACCACGAACCCGCTGGCGCGGTAGGGGCGCAGGCAGCCGTAGGCGCGGATCACCCGCGCCGGGTCGACGTTGAGCGGCGCCAGCGGCGTGCAGCCGCCGGCAAGGCCGCGCCCCCCCGTCGTCGCGCAGCCCGACAGCAGAGCGGCGGACGCGGACGCTACGAAGGCGCGGCGGTCGAGATCCAGGTGCATCGCCTGCCGCTTAGCCGCGCGGCGCCTTAACCGCCGATGATTTCGACTAGGCGTCGATCACTTCGACGACCAGCCGGTCGTTGGTGAACACGCACACCTCGGCGGCGATGGCCATAGCGCGGCGAGCGAGCTTCTCCGGATCGGCCTCGTAATCGGCGAGCGCGCGGGCCGCGGCGAGCGCGTAATTGCCGCCCGAGCCGATCGCCGCGATCCCCGCCTCGGGCTCGAGCACGTCGCCATTGCCGGTCAGGATCAGCATCACCTCGGCATCGGCGACGATCATCATCGCCTCGAGCTGGCGGAGATATTTGTCGGTGCGCCAGTCCTTGGCGAGCTCGACCGCCGCCCGCATCAGCTGGCCGTTATACTGCTCGAGCTTGCGCTCCAGCCGCTCGAACAAGGTGAAGGCATCGGCGGTGGCGCCGGCGAAGCCGCCGATCACCTTGCCCTCCTCGCCGAGCCTGCGGACCTTGCGGGCGTTGGGCTTGATCACCGTATTGCCGAGGCTGACCTGGCCGTCGCCGGCGATCACCGTGCGCCCGTCCTTCTTGACGCCGAGGATGGTGGTTCCGTGATATTGTTCCAATGCCCGCTCCTTTTGGCCCGCGATGTGGGATGCGCGGACTGCGCGGGCAAGCTCAGCGCGAATGGCGCTCGAGGAAGGCGGCGCTCTCCGCAAGCACCGGCAGGCGGCTTCGGAACGGGCCGGACAGGGCCACCACCGTGTCGACGTGGGCTGCGCCGGGGTAGATGCGCAAGGTCGCCGGCGCGCCGGCCTGTTGCAGCCGCTCGGCGAGCAGGCGGCTGTTGCGCGGCAGGACGACGCGGTCGTTGCTGCCGTGCGCCAGGAACACAGGCGGCGCATCGCGGCGGACGAAGCGGATCGGCTGCGTCTCGAGCGGGTTGGCGAACTCGCCGAACGCGGCGCGCCCGCGCCCTTCGGTGAACGGGTAGAAATCATAGGGGCCCGACAGCAAGGCGGCGGCGCGGACGATCTTGGGGTCGACGCCGGCGCTCTTGAGGAAGCGCGTGTCGAGCGACAGCATCGCCGCATTGTAGGCGCCCGCGGAATGGCCGGCGAGGGTGATCCTGTTGGGATCGCCGCCGAACCGCGCGACATTGTCGCGCGCCCATCGGACCGCCAGCGCGCCGTCCTCGACGAAGTCGGGGAAGCGCACCTGCGGCACCAGCCGGTAGTCGGGGACGATGGCGATGAAGCCGTTGCCCGCATAAGCCGCGCCGGCAAAGCCATAGTCGCCGCGCGAGCCCATGTTCCAGCCGCCGCCGTAGAAGAACAGAACCACCGGCAGTGCCTGCCCCGGCCGCCGCGCGCCGGCCGGCGCCCAGACGTCGAGCCGCTGGCGCGGGTCGGCGCCGAAGCGCTCGCCGACCGCGACCTTGCGCGCCGCACCGCCCGCCACCAGCCGGTCGACCTGGGTCAGCAGCCCCGCCGGGCTGCAGCCGGTCAGCGCCAGCAGCGAGGCGGCGAGCGCCGGCGTGCCAAGGGCGCCGCCGGGGCGGCGGCGCGGGCGGGCGGCGGCGACTTTGCTTTCACGGTTCATGCCCGGCCATGTGGGGAGCCCGCGCGCCCTGGCCAAGCGTCAGCGGTCGACGCCCTTGACCTTCCCCCAGGTGCGCGCCGCCGTGTAGCCGAGGTAGCAGGTGCCGAACAAAGCGTAGAGCTCCTCCGGCAGGCCGCGCAGATAGGCCGTCATGCCATTGCCGATCCCGGCCGCCATTGTGGGGCTGAAGGCGGCGATCAGCCCCATCGGCAGCGCCCACAGGATCAAAGCGTACATGACGTAAAGGAAGCTCGGCCGCGCCCGGCTGGTCCAAAGGTCGACGGACTTCGCGTCGGCGAGCGCCTGAAGCTCCTCCTCGTCCTGGAGCCTGATCAGCTCGAGCTTGGCGCGGTCGCGCGCCTTGGGGTCGGCGATCAGCCGGTCGAGCAGCTTCGCCATCGGCCCGATACTCGCTTCGCTGCTGCTCATGCTTGCTCCTCGAGCGGTCTTACGGTCCCTAATGTCCCGTAGAACGCGACCAGATTTGTGACTTTAAGGCGAGGCCGTCCGGGTCAGATCTGGCCGATGCGGTTGGCGAGCCAGCCGTAGAGGAAGGCCTCGTTGGCCGGCCTTTTCTCGGCGAGGCGCAAATAGCGCTCGCCCTGCATCGCCTCGAGCGCGCGCATCAGCACCGTCTCGCCGCCCTGCCGCCCGCGCGCCGCGAGAAAGCCGTCGAGCGCCGCCAGCGTCTGCGGCCCGACCCGCCCGTCGGGAACCAGATCGGGATAGTCGCGGCCCTGGCGGTTGAGCGCGGTCAGCGCCCGCTGCAAAAAGGTCGCGGCGACCGCCGGGCCCATGTTGGCGCCGGTGTCGAACAGTTCGGCGGCGATCCGCCGCGAGCGCCTGGCGACCTCGTTGAAGCGCGGCCGCAGCCAGTACAGCCGCCGGTAGATCGCCGCCGCCTCCTCGCGCGGCAGCTGCCGCATCGCGCCGGCATAGCCATGCGCCCGCGCCACCGCCTCGGTGATCCCGAAGCAGGTCGGCCCGCCGCGGTCGGCGCGGTGGTTTACATATCCCCCTTCGCGATCGATCAGCGCGTCGATCAGCCGGTCGACGTCATGCTCCGCGTTCTCGCCCATCTTTCTCTCCAGCAACATTCCCCCGAGTCGCGAAGAGATAACCAGATGGGTTTGCTGTAGGACAGTGTTTT
>DATLFV010000163.1:0-4960 GCA_035540875.1 Sphingomicrobium sp.
CGACTGATGCAGCTGCGCAACGAGTCTGAGGAATAGCAGTGCTTTAGGACATATTAACCTTTCGCCTTCATCTCTCGAATGGTTAATGGACGCTTCAAGGCCGTTAAGGGGGCGTAACCTCCTGGTCGCGAACGGGGGACAATCGATGCGCGTGCTGCTGATCGAAGACGAGCCGACCACTGCCAAGAGCATCGAGCTGATGCTCGGCACCGAAGGCTTCAACGTCTACACGACCGATCTCGGGGAGGAGGGCCTCGATCTCGGCAAGCTCTACGATTACGACATCATCCTTCTCGACCTGAACCTGCCGGACATGCACGGCTATGACGTGCTGAAGAAGCTGCGCAACGCCAAGGTCGGCACCCCGGTCCTGATCCTGTCCGGCCTGAACGAGATGGACAGCAAGGTCCGCGCGCTCGGTTTCGGCGCCGACGATTACGTGACCAAGCCGTTTCACCGCGACGAGCTGGTCGCCCGCATCCACGCCATCGTCCGCCGCTCCAAGGGCCATTCGCAGTCGGTGATCCGCACCGGCAAGCTGGCCGTGAACCTCGATGCCAAGACGGTCGAGGTGGACGGCAGCCGGGTGCATCTGACCGGCAAGGAATATGCGATGCTGGAGCTGCTGTCGCTGCGCAAGGGCACGACTCTGACCAAGGAGATGTTCCTCAACCATCTCTACGGCGGCATGGACGAGCCGGAACTCAAGATCATCGACGTCTTCATCTGCAAGCTGCGCAAGAAATTGTCGCTGGCCTGCGGCGGCGCCAATTACATCGAGACGGTCTGGGGCCGCGGCTATGTGCTGCGCGAGGCCGAGGGCGAGGAGATGCCGCAGCCGCAGGTCGCTGTCGGATAAGAATTTCGAACAACGGGGCGAGGCGGCGGGGCGGCAACGTCCCGCCGTTTTTGTTCCCGGTGCCGCTCAGTCCAAATGCGGTGCCCGGCGCCAGTGGCGCCCGGAACCGCAGCAACAAGGCCTCCCTTTATCTCGCGTGGGGCGATCCTGCGGGAGTGCACGATGGATTATGTGAGTCTCGACCCCGACCGGCGGCAGGCGCTGCGGATGATGTCGGCGGGGCTGATGGGCGCCGGGCTCGCCGGCTGCGCCGATCTGATCCCGCAGGGCGTCGGCCTCGCCTTGCTGCCCAACCCGCTGACCGATCCGGCGGTGTTCAACTTCGCGCTCAACCTCGAATATCTAGAGGCCGAATATTATCGCCGCGGGCTGTACGGGCAGGGCCTCCCCGCCGAGCTGATCGGGCCGGCACCGGGACCGGTGCTGGGCGGCCGCCAGGTGCCGTTCCGAACCCCCTGGATCCGCGAGATGCTCGCCGAGTTCACCGAGGACGAGACCGCGCACGTCCGCTTCATCCGCCAGACCATCGCCGCCTCGCCATTGATCGAGATCAGCCGGCCCGCGATCGACCTCCAGACCAGCTTCCGCCTGCTTGGCCGGCAGGCGGGCCTCGGTGCGGACTTCGACCCCTTCCGCGACGAGGAGAGCTTCCTGCTCGGGGCCTTCATCTTCGAGGATGTCGGAGTCACCGCTTATGCCGGCGGCGCCGACCTGATTGCCGACGACGATTCGATCGAGGCGGCGGCCGGCATCCTTGCCGTGGAGGGCTATCACGCCGGCGCGATCCGGGCGACGATCGCCGAGATGGGCCCGCGCATGGTCGCCGCCGCCGACGGCATTTCGCGAGCACGTGCTGCCGCCGAAAGCCCCAACAACCGCCGCCCCAACCGCTCCAGCGTCATCACCACTTTGGCCAAGGAACAGCCGATCAGCGCCGGCGAGCTGTTCCCCGGCGAGGTGGTGATCGCGCCCACCGATCCGCAGGGGCGGAGCTTCCCGCGACCGCCGCAGGACGTGCTCAACATCGTCTATCTCAATCCCGACAAGAACGCGCGGCGCGGCGGCTTCTTCCCGCAGGGCGTGCAGGGCGTCGTCCGTCACGCGCTCAACGCCAGCTCGAGCCGGAGCGCCTGACATGGAACGGATCGACCAGGACCGCCGCGCCTTGTTCGGCTTCACCACTGGCGAGGCAGCCCTCGCGGCGATGGGCGCCGTCGCCGCCTCGACCGCTTTCCCGCTTGGCGAAGCGGTCGCCCAGCAGGCCGAGAGCGCGACCGACATCGACATCGTCAACTTTCAGCTCAACCTCGAATATCTCGAGACCGGATTATTATCTGCGCGGCTCGATGGGCATGACCGCCGACCAGGTGCTGGGCGGCAGCCAGGGCGCGCCGGTGAAGGGCGGCCGCAAGGTGCGGTTCTCGAGCCCGGTTCGCGAGGGCATGATCCGCAACATCGCCGGCAACGAGGTCGCCCACGTCCGCTTCGCGCAGGCGATCACCGGTGCCCGCGCGATCCGCCGCCCGCCGATCGATTTCGATGCCGGCTTCGCCGCCGTCGCCGCGGCCGCCGGGATTGCGAACTTCGACCCGTTCGCCAGCGAGATGGACTTCTTCCTCGGCGGAATGCTGTTCGAGGACGTCGGGATCAGCGTCCTCAAGGACTCGGCCCGCAAGCTCAGGAGCCTCAGTCTGCGCGAGTCCGCCGCCGGCCTGCTCGGCAGCGAGGGCTATCACATGGGCGCGGTGCGCTCGGTCATCTACAAGATGGGCGAGCCGGCGCGATCCCGCGCCGCCGCCATCTCGGAGCTTCGCGACCGCCTCGACGGTCCCCAGGATCTCGACCAGCCGCCGCTCAAGGTTGGGAACATGGCGAACATCGTCCCCACCAACGAGAACGGCATCGTGTTCGGCCGCACGCCCCAGCATGCGCTGAACATCGCCTATGGCAAGCCCGGAAAGGGGATCATGGCCGGCGGCTTCTTCCCGGAAGGGGTCAACGGCCGCATTCGCGTGACCTGACTTTCTGTCAGGCCTCGACCGCCACCCGCCGGCGATCGTTGCGCACCGGCAGCTGGGCGGCGTTGCGGACCCGCCGGTCGCGCAAGCCCTCGGGGTCGTCCATCCGCCGCCAGCCGTCGCGGCCGAGCCGCTCGAGCGGCCTGAAGCTGGTCTTGTAGGCCATGCGCGGGCTGCCCTCGACCCAGTAACCAAGATAGACGTAGGGCAGCCCCGCGCGCGCCGCGCGAATTACATGGTCGAGGATGATGAACGTGCCGAGCCCCTTGCGCGCGCCGGGCCCGACGTCGAAGAAGCTGTAGATCATCGACAGCCCGTCCGCCTGATGGTCCGACAGGCACGCCCCGACCAGCTTGCCCGGCCGCCCGTCCACCGACGGCTCGCGATATTCGATCATGTAGGTGCGGACCGGCGTCTGCTCGACCATGTCGGCGAAGTCGCCCTCGTCCATCTCGGCCATGCCGCCGCCCGGGTGGCGCTGCGCGAGGTAGCGGCGCAGCAGCGCATATTGCTCCTCGGTGGTCCACGGCTTGCAGGCGCTGACCTCGAGGTCGGCGTGGCGCCGGGCCAGCTTGCGCTGGGTCGCGCTGGCGCTGAACTCCGACGCCAGCACCCGCACCGACACGCAGGCCGAGCAGTCGATGCAGCTCGGCCGGTAGGCGACCGACTGGCTGCGGCGAAAGCCGATCCGCCCGAGCGCTTCGTTGAGCTCGCCGGCGTTGCGCCCCGAAAGCTCGGTGAACACCTTGCGCTCCACCTTGCCCGGCAAATATGGGCACGGGCTCGGGTTGGTCACGAAGAACTTCGGGAAGCGGAACGGTGCGCTCAAGCCGCCTGGCCCTTTCTGAATGCTTACACAGCCCTTTATGCTGCTGGTAAACGCCGAAGAAAAGAGTTCGGAGCCGCGAAAAGAGGGTTAATCGCGCACTGTCCCGGACTGGGGCTGGTCGAGCCTCGCGCTGCCGCGCCCCACGGTTTAGTCGAGTGACGCCCGCTCGACGTGAAAACCCACCGATTCCAGCTTGCCCACCACCGCGTCGATCGCCTGCGGGTCGCGCGCTTCGCACTCCACCTCGATCACCGTGTCCTTGGCCGGAAGCCGCGTGAAGATGCGGCTGTGGTTGATCTCGATGATATTGACCCCGGCCTCCTGGAACTTGGCGGTGATCGCCGCCAGCGCGCCCGGCTGGTCCTGCGCCGCGACCCGCAACCGCGCGATGCGCCCGCTGCGCACCAGGTCGCGGACCAGCACGTTGGCGAGCAGATGGGTGTCGATATTGCCGCCGCACAATATGGTGCCGACCTTCTTGCCGGCGAACCGCTTTGGGTCCGACAGCATCGCTGCGAGTCCGGCGGCGCCTGCGCCCTCGACAACGCTCTTCTCGATCCCCACCAGCATCGCCACCGCGCGCTCGATGTCGCGCTCGGGCACCAGTACCACCTCGTCGACCAGTTCCTTGAGGATTCGCGAGGTCAGCTGCCCCGGCTCCTTCACCGCAATCCCTTCCGCGAGCGTGTCGCCGCCAAGCGGCAGGGTCGAGCCCTCGATCGCGCATTTCATCGACGGGTAAAGCTCGGCCTCGACCCCGATCAGCTCGATGTCCGGCTTGATCGCCCGAGCCGCGGTCGCCACTCCCGACATCAGCCCGCCGCCGCCGATGGGGATGACGAGAGTCTCCAGCTCCGGCGCTTCCTCGAGCATCTCGATGCCCAACGTGCCCGCGCCGGCGATGATGTCGGGATCGTCGAATGGGTGGACGAACACCAGCCCCTCGGCCGCCTCCATCTCCCGCGCCCGCTTGTAGGCGTCGTCGAACATCGCACCGTGCAGCAGCACCCGTGCGCCATGGCCCTCGGTCTGCATCACCTTGATGGTCGGGGTCGGCGCCGGCATGACAATGGTCACCGGGATGCCGAGCCTCTTGCCGTGAAAAGCGACCGCCTGGGCATGGTTGCCGGCCGAGGCGGCGATCACCCCGCGCCGCCGCTCGTCATCGGTCAGCTGCAGCAATTTGTTGAGCGCGCCGCGCTCCTTGTAGGCGGCGGTGAACTGGAGGTTCTCGAACTTCAGCCAGACCTCGGC
>DATLFV010000164.1:0-10445 GCA_035540875.1 Sphingomicrobium sp.
CGTGACCGCAACGGCAAGCCGGTCTCCTACGACCCGGAGATCAGAAACGGCGGGAACAACTGAGTAGCGCCAGCGCCGGCGGCAATCCCGCGCCGCCGCGGCCGCCGTTCGTCGTCAGCCTGGGGGTTACCGGCCACCGCAACGGCGCGCTTGCCGGCCATCAGTCGCAGCTGCGCGAGCGGGTCGAGACGGCGCTGCGGACGATCATCGCGGTCGCGGCGGCGCGGGATTGCCGCCGGCGCTGGCGCTACTCAGTTGTTCCCGCCGTTTCTGATCTCCGGGTCGTAGGAGACCGGCTTGCCGTTGCGGTCACGAAACCGCAGCCGGTAGAAGACCGAGCATTCCACCGTGTTGCGGTCGAGCACCGTCAGCCTCTTGAGCTGTGGCGCTCCGCAGCTGAGTTCGAGCTCGCTGTCGTGGCAGGGCTGGTCCTCGTCGGGACATTGGTTGCGCCGCGACCAGATCGCGTGCTCGGCGGCGGCCTCGAACTTCAGGCCCCGGCCGGTGCTATCGATGAGGTCGAACTGGATCGGCGTTGCCGCCTGATCCGCCTTTTTCGCCGGGATGACGATCGGATCTTCCTGCCAGTGGGAGCTCCCGCGGAACTTCCACCTCGAGGACCAGGCGATTTGGTCCTTCGGGCACGGCTGGGCGTAAACCTCCACAAGCACCGGCGTTCCCGGCTGTCCTGGTGTTTCCTGGGGTCTTTGCTCCGGCTCGGGCTGCTTGATCGCGTCGCTCATGTGGCCTGTCCTTCCTGTTTCATTGCCGCCAGATAGGTGGGGTGCTGGTAGCCGATCGCGGCCAATCGGGCGGCGATCCGCTGGCTTTCGCCCTGTTGACCAAGACGCTTCAGCAAGGCTGCCCGCACCGCCAGTTCGCGCGGGGTCAGCTCGCCGGACTTCGGCCATGCGGCC
Organism: Sphingomicrobium sp.; assembly: GCA_035540875.1. Lineage (GTDB taxonomy): Bacteria > Pseudomonadota > Alphaproteobacteria > Sphingomonadales > Sphingomonadaceae > Sphingomicrobium. Next base: position 918 of record DATLFV010000164.1, read on the forward strand.
GCGGCCGCCGCCCATGACGTCCGCGCGGAAGCGGGGTCACCAAGCTTGTAGGCGATATCCCCGGCGAGCATCTCGGCTTCGGCAAGCGCCAGGTCGGAATCGAACGACGGCCGCTTCGCACGCTCGCTGCGGGCAAGTGACACCAGCCGCCGTGCAAGCGCCTGGGCTTCGGCCGGCGTGTTTCCGGCGAGCGCGAGCCCGGCCCGCAGGCGCAGGCAGCGGCCCGGAAGCTCCGCTCGCCATTCGACCACGGTCGAATCCTGCTTTGCCAGTCGGTCGGCAATGTCGCATCCGGCGCGAGCCGGTGCTGCCGCCTCCTTGGCAAGGCCGATCGCCAGCCTCAGTTCGCCAAGGTCGAACAGGATCTGCGCTCCGCTCTCAGCCCAGCCGGCATTCTCCCGATCTGCGCGCATGGCCTGCTCAGCCAGGCTCGCGGCCGTCTCAACATGGGCGAGGCCGCGCGCACGGTCCCCGCGCGAGGCGAGCAGTCGCCCGACCGCGCGATGGGCGACCATCGCCTTGATCCTCAGCGCCGGGTCGGCGCCGCGCGAGGCGCGCAGGCTGTCGATGAAGCCCAGCTGGCGGGTGCGAAGGTCCAGCGCTTCCTGGAGCTGCCCGGCACTCGCGAGAGCCTGGGCCAGCCATGCCATCCCTTCGAGCGCCCGGTCCTGGTAGGCGCGACTGTCCGGCTGAAGCGCGAGCAGGGCCTCGCTGACCCTCAGCGCCTCGGCGAAGGCCGTCGCGGCTTCACGATAGCGGGTGCGCTCGATCAGCAGGACGCCGAGATTATTGGCGGCATAGGTCTGTTCGAGCCGCCATTTGCTATTGTCCGGCTCGATTGCGACCATGGCGTCGGCGAGCCGGCCATATTCACGGAATGCCGCTTCGGCGCGATCGAGCGCGCCGCGCTGGAAATCGATGTAGCCGACCCAGTAGACGTTCTGCGCATGGTCGAACAATCGCTCGGGATCCCCGGGCGCCCGGCGCAGCGCTTCCCGGGTGGTCGCAAATGCCTCCCGGTAGAGCCGTAGCGCGGAATCCAGATCCCCCCGCGCCGTGGCGACCTCACCCATCATCGTCAGCGCCTTGGCGCGCTGCGTCAGGCTCTCGTCGGAAAGGTCCTGCGTGTCCTGCTTCTGGTAATAAGCGAGCGCCCGCGCGGCGACGGAATCCAGGGCGTCGAGCCTGCCGACCGGCTCCAGCTTGGACCTGAGATCGCCGACCATAAAGCCGATCAGGCTCTCGGCCTCGCGGCGCTGGTCGCGGGCCGCGTCCCGGGCATCGATGGCGGTGACCGCGAGCACGGAGGCGACGATCATGCCGGCCAGCGAGGCCGAGCTCAGTGTCGCCAGCCGCCGCTGCCGTCGCAGCGCCTCCCGCTGCACGAGGTCGTCGAGCCCTACTCCGATCAGCCCCGCGACCAGCTTCAGGAGACCAAGCCGGCGGCCGTCGCCGGCCTCGCGAAGGTCGGCCGCCAGCGGCTCGGAGCGTTTCCTGGTCGGACGCCCGCGGCGGTCATATTCAACCCGCAGCGCCGGTGGCAGGCACTCCTCGGCCTCGCGCCCGGGGATGTCGCTCGCGAACGGCTCGCCGGCGACGATCGCCGCGAGCACGCAGCCCTCCGGGTGAACTCGCTTGAATGAATCGACCTCCGCATTGGTCCACTTCGACGCCGCCGCGGCCGGCGAGCAGAGGACGATCAGGAAACGGGAAGCGGCGAGCGCCTCGCGGATCTCATTTCCAAGGTCCTTGGCGGCGGCGAGCTCCTGGCGGTCGCGAAAGATGGGCGTCAGCCGGCGCGGGACGGCGCCATGTTCGGTCAGCCGTCCAACCAGCTGGCTGGGCACCCGGAAACGCTCAAGCTCGCGGTGGAGCCAGTCGGCCATTGCGGCGTCCTGGTGGCTATAGCTGAGGAAGGCGAAATAGAGCTGCTGGGGCACGTGCCGCGGAGGCGCGGGTGAGCGCGCAGCTGCTTGAGCGAACCCGTTTCCAGGCCGCGAGAGAAGAGCAGTTCCGGCCACCGACAACGGCACCCCCACCGAGTCTTGCCGTTGATCATTAACAGGTTTCGTGAATAGACGCGATTCGTGCGACCCGCGCTTTGCCGCAGCGCCGGCAGCGCCTATATGCGCGGCCATGTCCTCGATCCGTCCCTGGCGAACCATCGATCGGCGCGTGTCGCGCCAGATCATGGTCGGCAACGTCGCGGTCGGCGGCGATGCGCCGGTGACGGTGCAGACCATGACCAACACGCCGACCTCGGACGCTCGCGCGACGATCGACCAGATCCGCCGCTGCGAGGAGGCGGGCGCCGACATCATCCGCGTCTCGTGCCCGGACGTCGAGAGCACCGCGGCCCTGCGTCAGATCACCCGCGAGGCGCGGGTGCCGATCGTCGCCGACATCCATTTCCACTACAAGCGCGCGCTCGAAGCCGCCGACGCCGGCGCCGCCTGCCTGCGCATCAACCCGGGCAACATCGGCTCGGCCGAGCGGGTGCGCGAAGTCATCGCCGCCGCCCGTGCCAACGGCTGCGCGATCCGCATCGGCGTCAACGCCGGCAGCCTCGAAAAGGATTTGCTCGAGAAATATGGCGAGCCCTGTCCCGAGGCATTGGTCGAAAGCGCGCTCGACCATATCCGCATCCTCGAGGACCACGGCTTTCGCGACTACAAGGTCGCGGTGAAGGCGTCGGACGTGTTCCTCGCGGTCGCCGCCTACCAGCAGCTCGGCGCGCAGGTCGACTGCCCGCTGCACCTCGGCATCACCGAGGCCGGCGGGCTGGTCGGCGGCACGGTCAAGAGCTCGATCGGGCTGGGCATGCTGCTGTGGAGCGGCATCGGCGACACCATCCGCGTGTCGCTCTCGGCAGAGCCGGAGGAAGAAGTGCGGGTCGGCTACGAGATCCTGAAAAGCCTCGGCATCCGCAACCGCGGCGTGCGCGTCGTCTCCTGCCCGAGCTGCGCGCGCCAGGGCTTCGACGTCATCCGCACCGTCGAGAAGCTCGAGGAGAGGCTCCAGCACATTCGCACCCCCATGTCGCTGTCGGTGCTGGGCTGCGTCGTCAACGGCCCCGGCGAGGCGCGCGAGACCGACATCGGCATCACCGGCGGCGGCAACGGCAAGCACATGGTCTATTTGTCGGGCGTCACCGATCACCATGTCCAGGACGCCGACATGGTCGACCACATCGTCCGCCTGGTCGAGGCCAAGGCGGCGGAGATCGAGGCAAGTGCCGCGGCGCCGGTGCTCGACGCCGCCGAATAGTCACGGCGCTTCCGGCAAGTCGATCCGCCAGAACTGGGTCGCGGCGTCCTCGGTCCCGAAGTCATTGTCGTTGACCAGCAGCAGGCTGCGCTCCGACAGCACCACCATCCCCTCCATGTCCTTGCAGACCTGCGGCAAATCGTCGGTGGACAGCACCAGCCGCTTTTCGAGCACGGGCAGGTCGAGCCTGCCGGCGGCGCTGCGCTCCTCGATGGTCGGCCTGCGGTCGACGTCGAGCTCCTCGCTCGCAAGCGCCGCGCTCGGATCCAGCTCGACCAGGTAGATCTTTGTGGTGTGCGAAATCCGCTCGAGCAGCAGCAGCCGGCGGTCGCTCAAGGCCACCATCTCGCTGACCTTGACGTCGGCGCGGCTCACCTCGTCCTCGGCGGCGTCGCGCCGGAAGCTGTCGGGCGGGTCGAGCGGGTAGAGATATTGCGCGAGCACTGAGCCGTTCGACAGATCGAGCGTCCACAGCCGGCAGTGGCACGCCTGTTCGTGCGCGTGCCCGTCCGGGTGGGCAAGCGGGCTCTGGAAGATCAGGTGCAGCCTCTGCTCGTCGGCGCTCAGCGCCATGGCTTCGAACCCGCGGTTGACGTGACGCCTGGCGGCGACGGCCGGAAGCACCGGCTCTTGCCGGTAGGCCGCGCCGTCGCTCCCGCACCCTTCGGGCAGCAGCCGCCGCTCGATCGTCCCGTCGGCGCTCACCCGCAGCAGCGACGGGCCATATTCGTCGCCCACCCAGAAGCCGCCGTCGCGGGTCGCCGCCAGCCCCTCGCTGTCGATCCCGCCCGGGTCCGGCCCCAGGCGCCGGCCGTCTGGCGCGAGCGCTGGCTCCAGCACGCAATTGGCACTGCCCGGCGTGGGCAGGCCGCTCGCCGCTCGCCCCTTGCCGTCGCGCAGCGGCAGCACCGCCACCTGCCGCACCGAATCCTGCTCGACCGTCAGCTCGACGATCGCCGGACCGACATCGAGGCACGGCATGATCTTCGCCTGGTCGGCTCCCTCGATATCCCTGAGATGCTCGAGCCCGTAGCGCTCCACCGCCAGCTTGACCTTGAGGTTGGGGCCGCGGTCGCCGACGGCGAACAGCCGCCCGTCGGGCGAGAGCGCGAGTCCAGAGCCGATTCCGCGCCGGACCCGAAGCGCCCGCTTCGGGAAGGCGATCTCGCCCAGCTCCTCATCCTCGAACGACAGGCGGGTGGCGCGCGCGGTCTTGCTCATCGCGACCCAACCCTCCGCCGCATGGCGAAGTTGCGCCAAGGTGCTGTTCTGCGCGCCAAGTGCCGCTAAGGGGCGCCGATGCCCGCCGCCCCCCAGTCCGCCGTCACGGCCTTCCTGGTCGGAAGCCTCGGTATTGCCCTCTTCTCGGGCATGGACGCGGTTATGAAGGCGCTGGTGCTGAGCATCGGCGCCTATGCGACCATGCTGTGGCGCAACCTGATCGGCGTCGGCATGTCGGGCCTGCTCTATCTGCCGCGCCGCGCCGCCTGGCCGAGCCGCCCGGCGATGCGGCTGCACCTGATGCGCGGCCTGCTCTCGACCGTGATGGGCTTCCTGTTCTTCTGGGGCATCGGCCGCGTGCCGCTCGCCCAGGCGATTGCCCTCGCCTTCATCTCGCCGCTGATCGCGCTCTACCTCGCCTCGGCCCTGCTCCACGAGAAGATCGGCGGGCGCACCATCGTCGCCTCCCTGGTCGCCTTTTCGGGAATCATCGTCATCTTCGTCGGCCAGGCGCAGGCCGACCTCGGGCGCGAGGCGACGATCGGCAGCCTCGCCATCCTCGCCTCGGCCGTCTGCTACGCGCTCAACATCATCATCATGCGCCGCCAGGCACAGGTCGCGCTGCCGCTGGAGATCACCTTCTTCCAGAGCGTCATCGTCACCCTGACGCTCGCCGCCTTGCTGCCGTTCGTCGGGGTTGCGGTGCCCCCGGCCGGCGACTGGCCCTGGCTGGCCTTTGCCGCCGTGCTTGCGATCAGCTCGATGCTGCTCCTCTCCTGGGCCTATGCCCGGGCCGAGGCGAGCTACCTCGCCGCCACCGAATATACCGCCTTCCTGTGGGCGGCCCTGTTCGGCTGGCTCGTGTTCGCGGAGCCCTTGTCGCTGCTGACGCTGGCGGGCGCGTCCCTGATCGTCGCCGGCTGCATCCTCGCCGCGCGCAAGCCCGCCGAGGCCAGCCCGGCGCTTGAGGCGGCGACCTGATGGCCTGGCTCCTGCTCATCCTCGGCGGCCTCTTCGAAATCGGCTTCACCACCTCGCTGCGCTTCGTCGACGGCTTCAGGAACCTGCCGTGGACGCTGGCCTTCCTGGTCTCGGTGGCGATCAGCATGGCCCTGCTCGAGCTTGCCGCCCGCACCGTACCGATGGGCACGGCCTATGCGGTGTGGGGCGGGATCGGCGCGATCGGCACGGTGGTGGTCGGAATGCTCTGGTTCGGCGAGCCGGCGACGACGCTCAGGATGCTGCTGATCCTGGTCATCGTCGCCGCCATCGCCGGTCTTCGCCTCACCGCCTGACCGGCGGCCGCTGCGGCTGCAGCCCCGGGGCGACCAGCGGGCTCTCCTCGACGGAGCGCAGGAATTGCGGCGCCGGGAAGGGCCCCCGCGCCTGCTCGAAGGCATGGCCGAGCGACAGCAGCAGCGCCTCGCTCCACTTCGGGCCGATGAAGCTGAGCCCGACGGGCAGGCCCTTGATCATGCCCATCGGCACGGTGAGGTGCGGATAGCCCGCGACGGCGGCGAAGCTCCCGGCCGGCCCGCCGCCGGGGCTGACATCGCCGTGCACCGCGTCGATCTTCCACGCCGCCGGCCGGCTCGGCGCGATCAGCGCGACCACCCGGTGCTGCCTGAGCAGCCCGTCGAGCGACTCCTTGGCGATGCCCAGGCTGGTGGCGCGCGCCTTGCGATAGGCGGGGTCCCCGAGGCCCTTGGTCTTCTCCGCCGCCGCGAAGATGCTTTGCCCGAACAAGGGCATCTCGAGCGCCGCATTGGCCTGGTTGAAGGCGATCACCTCGGCCAGCGATCGCACGGGGATCGGCGCCGGACTGGTGCGCAGATAATCGTTCAGGCCCGCCTTGAACTCGTGCAGCAGCACCTGGAACTCGGCCGCGCCCATGCCCTGGCGCGGCTTGAACTCCTTGATCTCGACCAGCTCGGCGCCCTGCTCGCGAAGCACGGCAAGCGCCGTCTCGAACGCCGCATCGGTGCCGAAGCCGGACGAAAAGCGCATCACGCCCAGCCTCTTGCCGCGCAGCGCGCCGGGCTGGAGCGCTGCCAGATAATCGACCTTGCGCCGGTCGGCGTCGCGCGTCGCCGGGTCGGCCGCATCGCTGCCGGCGATCGCGTTCAGCAGCTCGGCCGCCTCGCGCACGCTCGCGGTCATCGGCCCCGGCGTGTCCTGGCTTTCGCTGATCGGGATGACAAAAGTGCGGCTGACCAGCCCGACCGTGGGCTTGAGGCCCACGACCCCGTTCGACGCCGCCGGGCAGATGATCGACCCGTCGGTCTCGGTGCCGATCGCCATCCGCGCAAAGCCGGCGGCGACGGCGGCGGCGCTCCCGCTCGAGCTGCCGCAGGTGTTGCGGTCGAGCGCATAGGGGTTGCGGTTCTGACCGCCCACGGCGCTCCAGCCGGAGATCGAATCATTGTCGCGGATGTTCGCCCATTCGCTGAGATTGGTCTTGCCCAGGATCACTGCTCCGGCGGCGCGCAGCCGCGCCACCAAAGGCGCGTCGCGGCCGGTGACATTGTTCGCCAAGGCCAAGCTCCCCGCCGTGGTCGGCAGCGGGCCGGCGGTCTCGATATTGTCCTTGATCAGCACCGCCCGGCCGGCGAGCGGCCCCGTGACCCGCCCCTCGTCCACCGCCCGCGCCTGGTCGACCGCGGTGGGATCAAGCGCGATCACTGCGCGCACCTGCGGGTTGATCTGCTCGACCCGGGCCATGGCGGCAAGCACCTGGGCTTCTGCCGCGCCGACCCGGGTGACCGGTTCGGCGCTGGGCGCGGCCGGCCGGGCCGGGGCGGTGGTGACGGCCCCTTGGCGGGCGGTCGCACAACCGCCGACGAGCAGCGTGGCTGCGGCCAGAAGGTAATCGATACGGCGCACTCTGTTGCTCCTGCAGAATCACGGTTCTTCCACTCAGTAGCGGATCGGCCGCACGCTGGCAGCCGCTTGTCGTTCGCAGGCGACAGCGGTCAGCTCGTCGAACGCGGATGGCGGTTGTAAGCGTGCGTTCAGCTTGCGACGACCAGCCGCCCGGCGATGATTGATCCAACCCGTATCACCACCCTTCTCGCCGGCACGGCGCTCGCCGCTCTGCCCCTCTACCCCTCCGCCGCCCAGCAGCCGGCCCAGCCGCCCGCGCCGGCAGCCCAGTCGCCCGAATCCCAGGGCGAGACGCCCCCGGGCGATGAGGCCGACGAGGCGGAGAATGAAGACATTGTCGTCGTCGGCCAGCGCCGCGGCCAGGTGATCGGGGACATTCCGCCTGAAAACCGGCTCAACGCCCGCGACGTGCGGGCGACCGGCGCGTCCAGCGTCGAGGAGCTGCTCCAGGCGCTGGCGCCGCAGATCGGCAGCGCCCGCGGTCGCGGCGGCGGCCGGCCGGTGCTGCTGCTCAACGGCCAGCGCATCTCCGGCTTTCGCGAGCTGCGCGACATCCCCACCGAGGCCATCCAGCGGGTCGAGATCCTGCCCGAGGAGGTCGCGCTCAAATATGGCTATCGCGCCGACCAGCGCGTGGTGAACTTCGTGCTTCGGCCGCGCTTCCGCTCGACCATCGTGCGCGCCGACGCCCAGACCGCCACCGCCGGCGGCCAGAACGGCGGGCGCAGCGAGCTGACCCGGCTGATGATCGGCGAGAACGGCCGCACCACGGTCAACTTGCGGGCCGACGCCAGCGGCGCTCTGACCGAGGCGGAGCGCGAGGTCGCTCTGGCCCCGGGCCGCGTCGACGACCGCGATGCCCGCACCCTGATCGGGGCGCAGCGCCTCGCCCGCGCCACCGCCACCCATAATCGCGAAATCCTCGGCGACGTCTCGGCGACGCTCAACGGGGAGATCGAGCGCAGCGAGGGGCGCAGCCTGCTCGGGCTCGATTCGCTCGGCCTCGATCCCAGGCGGCGCGATACTTTGCGCGACAGCGCCCATGCCGGCGCCGTGCTCAACGGCAATATCGCCCCCTGGCGCTGGTCGGTCACCGGCAATGCCAATCTCGCGCGCAACCTCACCCGCACCGACCCGCTGGCGGCGGGGGAGCGCGAGCGCGCGCGCTCGAACCGCACGTCCGCCGACATCGACGCCACCTTCAACGGCCGCCTGTTCGCCCTTCCGGCGGGCGATGCCGGCGCCACGGTCCGCGTCGGCGCCAGCACGCTTCAGCTCGACAGCGAGCGCCGCACCGCGCTCGCCAGCAGCCGGAGCGACCTCGGCCGCACCCAGGGAAGTGCCGCGCTCAACCTCGATCTGCCGGTGTCCCGCCGCAATCGCGACTTCAGCGCGCTCGGCAATCTCACGCTCAACGCCAATGGCGAGGTCGCCCGCCTGTCGGACTTCGGCACGCTGACGACGCTGGGCGCCGGCCTCAACTGGTCGCCTGTCGACCGGCTCAACCTGCTCGCCAGCTGGACTCGCGAGGAAGGCGCGCCGGGCATCGAACAGCTCGGCGATCCCTTGCTGGAAACGCCCGGCAGGCGCGTGTTCGACTTCACGCGCGGCGAGACGGCTTTGGTGACGGCGCTCACCGGCGGCAATCCGGCGCTCGACGCCGACCGCCGCAACGTCGTCAAGCTCGGCGCCAACTGGAAGCCGCTGGAAAAGCTCGATCTGCGCCTTCGCGCCGACCTGGTGCGCTCGCGGCTCAGGGACCCGGTGTCCGAGCTGCCCGGCGCCAGCGCCGCGCTCGAGGCCGCTTTCCCCGACCGCTTCGTGCGCAACGCCGCCGGCGACCTCGTGCGCGTCGACCTGCGCCCGGTCAATTTCGACGAGGCGCGGCGCGACACGCTGCGCTGGGGCTTCGACTTCACCCGGCCGCTCACCTCGCAGCGGCCGTCGCCGGCGCAGATCGAACGCTTCCGGGCGATGCGCCAGGCGGCCGGCGGAGGCGCGTCCGGCGCGCCGGCACCGGGCGGACCCGGAGCTGCTCCGCGCCAGGGCGGCGGTGCTGGTGGCGGTGGCTCCGGCGCTCCCGGCGGCGGCACTCCCGGCGGCGGCGGCGGTGGCGGCTTCGGCGCCGGCGGCTTCGGCGGCGGCGGCGGCTTCGGC
>DATLFV010000165.1:0-14260 GCA_035540875.1 Sphingomicrobium sp.
GAGCGTCAGGTCCTGAAGCAGCGGGACAAGGATTTTCGCCAGGCCGCGAAGGCGGAGCAGAAGTTCCAGAAGCAGGCCGTCAAGAGCGAGCAGAAGTTCGCAAAGCAGCAGGACAAGCTTGCCCGGCAGGAATTCAAGCAGCGCGAGAAATTGTTCAAGGAGCAGGACAAGCGTGATGATCGCTTCGCAGAGCAGCGCCGGTTCGATAATTTCGACCGCGACCGCTTCGAAAGCCGGTTCGGCGCGCTCGGCTTCAATGGGTGCCCGCCCGGCCTGGTGTCGATCAACGGCGGCTGCATGCCTCCGGGGCAGTTCCGCAAGATGATGATTGGGCAAATGCTTCCGGCCCAGTACAGCAACAGCCTGCTGCCGCTGGAGCTTCGCGACCTCTATCGCGACAGCGATGATTATTATTATCGCTACGGCGACGGCTACGCCTATCGCGTCGACCGCCGCACCAACCTCGTCCAGGCACTGCTGCCGCTGCTGGGCGGCGGCTATTCTGTCGGGCAGGTTTTCCCGACCAGTTACATGAACAGCTACGTGCCGGACTATTACCGGCCCTTCTACCAGGACACGCGGGACGATTATTACCGCTACGCCAACGGCTACATCTACCAGGTCGACCCGCGTAGCGGCATGATCCAGAACATCATCCCGGCCTACAGCAACGGCTATGGCGTCGGCGACATGCTGCCGGCCAGCTACAGCTATTACAACGTGCCCAGCCAGTACCGCTCCTTCTATCCAGAAACGGCCGATTACTCGTACCGTTACGGTCCTGGAGCGATCTACCAGGTCGATCGCCAGACCAGCCTGATCACGGCGATCGCCTCGCTGCTCAGCCCGGGCCTGGCGGTCGGTCAGCAGCTGCCGATGGGCTACGATGCCTACAACGTGCCTTATCAGTACCGGTCGCAATATTATGACACGCCGACCAGCATGTACCGGTACAGCAACGGCTCGATCTACCAGGTCGACCCGACGACACGGCTGATCACGGCGGTGATCGACGCACTCATCTAATAATCGCAACAGCAATGGATCGCGGATGGCCCGGCAAGCGTTGCCGGGCCATTTCGCATTCACAACGATGGAGGGCACGGATGCTCAAGGGCGCAGTTTCGCTGGGATTGGCGGGGGCGCTCGCCGCCTTGTCCGCTTGTGGCGGCGGTGACCAGTCTGGCGGCGGCAACCAGGCCGCCGGCCCGGCGCAAAGCGGCGAGGCCCGACAGGCTGCCGGGAACAAGACGATCGCCTCCGGGCTCGGCCAGAACAGCCAGTTCGCAGCGGCAGCCAAGGCGGCCGGGCTGGACGCCACCCTTGCCGGGCCAGGCCCTTACACGGTGCTGGCGCCCAGCGATGCCGCCTTCGCCAAGCTTCCGGCGGGCGCATATGACACGTGGATGAAGCCGGAGGCGCGGGCCCAGCTGACCGGGGTGCTCACCTATCACATCCTGCCTGGCACGGTGCTTGCCGCCGACATCGGCAAGGCGATCGAAAATGCCAAGGGCAGGGCGGTGCTGGCGACGATGGGCGGCGGCACCCTGACGGCCACTCGCGAAGGCGACCGCATCGTGCTGACCGACGGCGCCGGCACCCGGGCCACCGTGACCGCTGCCGATCAGCAGTACAGCAATGGCGTCGTTCACCAGATCGACGCGGTACTGATGCCCCAGAAGGGTTGAGGCGCCGCTTCCCGCCCTCCATCCAAACAGCCTCTGGCAAGCCGGTAACGGCTCGCTATAACGAACCCACGAGGCTTGGGTGAACGGGGCGAGAGCGACATGAAGGCGACGATCGAGCGGGCGACACTGCTGAAGAGCTTGAGCCACGTCCAATCGGTGGTCGAGCGCCGCAACACCATCCCGATCCTGTCCAACGTGCTGATCGAGGCGCGCGAGGACGGCTCGATCCGGCTGATGGCCACGGACCTCGACCTTCAGGTCGACGAAAGCGTTGCCGCCAACGTCGACCAGCCGGGCGCGACCACCGTGTCCGCCCACACCTTGTTCGACATCGTGCGCAAGCTGCCCGACGGCGCCCAGGTCGAGATTTCCGCCGCCAGCGGCAAGATGCAGATCAACGCCGGCCGCGCCCGCTTCAACCTCTCGACCCTGCCGCGGGATGATTTCCCGGTGATCGCCGAGGGGGAGCTTCCGACCCGCTTCGAGCTGCCGGCCGCGACCCTGCGCCAGATCATCGACAAGACGCGCTTCGCCATCTCCAGCGAGGAGACGCGCTATTATCTGATGGGGATATTCCTCCACGTCGCCGACGATGCGCTGAAGGCCGCGGCGACCGACGGACACCGGCTGGCGCGCGTCACCGTGCCGCGCCCCGACGGCGCTGAGGGCATGCCGGACGTGATCGTGCCGCGCAAATGCGTCGGCGAGCTGCGCAAGCTGCTCGACGAGGTCGAAGGCACCGTCGAGGTATCGCTGTCGCCCACCAAGATCCGCTTCGGCCTGGGCAGCGCGGTGCTGACCAGCAAGCTCATCGACGGCACCTTCCCGGACTACAACCGGGTGATCCCCACCGCCAACGACAAATTGCTCAAGCTCGATCCCAAGAGCTTCTCGGCCGGCGTCGACCGCGTCTCGACCATCGCCAGCGAGAAGACCCGCGCGGTCAAGATGAGCGTCGACCGCGACAAGGTCACTTTGTCGGTAACCAGCCCGGAGAACGGCATCGCCACCGAGGAGCTGCCTGCCGATTATGGTTCGGACGGGATCGAGATCGGCTTCAACGCGCGCTACCTGCTCGACATCCTCCACGAGATCGAGGGCGACAGCGTCGAGGTCCATCTCGCCGACGCCGCCGCGCCGACCCTGCTGCGCGAGAACGACAAGTCGAGCGCGCTCTACGTGCTGATGCCGATGCGGGTTTAGCTTTCGGGTCGAAGTGCTACTTCGACCCCGATGGCCGCGCTTTCCCGCCTGACGCTTACCGATTTTCGCTCCTACGCAAGCGCACTGATCGAGCCCGGCAGCGGCTTCGTGCTGCTGTCGGGCGACAATGGCGCGGGCAAGACCAACGTGCTGGAGGCGGTGTCGCTGCTTGCCCCAGGCCGCGGTTTGCGCGGGGCGGCGCTGTCGGAAATGGCGCGGCAAGGCGGCCAGGGCGCCTTCGCGGTGGCGGCGCGGCTCGGCGAGACCGACATCGGCACCGGCACGCTCGCTGCCGCACCGGAGCGGCGGCAGGTGCGGATCAACGGCGCTCCGGCGTCGGTGAACAGCCTGTCGGAGTGGCTTGGAGTGTTGTGGCTGACCCCGGCGATGGACCGCCTGTTCACCGGCAGTGCCGGCGATCGCCGCCGCTTCCTCGACCGGCTGGTGCTGGCGCTCGAACCCGGCCATGCGCATCACGCCGCCCGCTACGAGGCGGCGATGCGCGCTCGCAACAAATTGCTTGCCGAGCCCGACAGCGCCGATCCGGCCTGGCTCGCAGCGCTCGAGGCTGGAATGGCCGAGCACGGCGCGGCGGTGGCGGAGGCAAGGGCGCGTACCGTGTCCGCGCTCGACGCGCGGCTCGCCGGGGCGCCCGAGGACCAGTTCGCCCGCGCCGCCGTCGCGCTCCAGGGCTGGGAGGACATCGACCTGGCGGCGGCGCTGCGCGCAAACCGCAGCCGCGATGCCGCCGCCAGCCGGGCCACCGCCGGGCCGCACCGCCAGGACCTTGCCGTCCTCCACCGCGGCAAGCAGATGGCGGCGGCGCTTTGCTCGACCGGCGAGCAGAAGGCGCTGCTGCTCGGGCTCGTGCTCGCCCATGCCGAGCTGGTCGCCGAGCGCCGCGGCGCGCCGCCGCTGCTGCTGCTCGACGAGGTCGCGGCGCATCTCGACCCCGGCCGCCGCGCGGCCCTGTTCGCCCGGCTCGAGGGGCGTGGCCAGGTGTGGATGACGGCGACCGAGGCGGCCTTGTTCGAGGGCATCTCAGGAGGCGCGACCCGGCTCCATGTCGAAGCCGGCAGGGTCATTCCCCACTAGCAGGCTGGACTTTCTTCACACCTGGCCTATATTGCAATGCAGCACGAGGCGCTTTCCCAAGCGGCGTGATCGGGTTTCAACCCGGCCCGCGCCTCGATCGACTTGCTCTCCACATCACGCGGGGTGCTCTAACCCCTTCGCTTCGACCGCGCGGATACTCGTGCGCGGCGGGCCCATTTCATATCGGACCTATAACAATGTCATTCCACAACCTTGGGCTTTCCAAGCCCCTGCTCGACGCGCTCGCGGCCAAGAATTACACTGCGGCGACGCCGATCCAGACCCAGGCCATCCCGACCGTGCTCAGCGGCCGCGACCTGCTCGGCATCGCCCAGACCGGCACCGGCAAGACCGCGGCGTTCATGCTTCCGGCGCTCGACCGCCTCGCGGCCGACCGCCGTCCGCTGCATCCGGGCAAGATCCGGATGCTGGTGCTGGCCCCCACGCGCGAGCTTGCCTCGCAGATCGCGGCCAGCGCCAAGGCCTACGGCAGCTTCATGAAGATGTCGGTCGGCGTCGTCTTCGGCGGCGTTCCCAACGGCAAGAGCATTCGCGAGGTCGCCCGCGGTCTCGACGTGCTCGTCGCCACTCCTGGCCGCCTGCTCGACCTCATCGACCAGCGCGCTTTGTCGCTGCGCGATCTCGAGATCCTCGTGCTCGACGAGGCCGACCAGATGCTCGACCTCGGCTTCATCCATGCGCTCAAGCGCATCGTCGCTTTGGTCCCGGCCAAGCGCCAGACCCTGTTCTTCTCGGCGACCATGCCGAAGGCGATCAAGGAACTGGCCGACCGCTATCTGACGAACCCGGCCGAAGTTTCGGTGACCCCGGCGGCAACCACCGTCGAGCGGATCCAGCAGACGGTGACCATGGTCAACCAGGCCGAGAAGTCGGCGCTGCTCGCGCATTATTTGCAGGGCGATGACGTCGAGCGCGCTTTGGTGTTCAGCCGCACCAAGCATGGCGCCGACAAGATCGTCCGCCTGCTCGGCGCGGCGGGCATCGAGGCGAGCGCGATCCACGGCAACAAGTCCCAGCCGCAGCGTGAACGGGCGATCGCCGCGTTCAAGTCTGGAGAAGTGCGCGTGCTGATCGCCACCGACATTGCCGCGCGCGGGATCGACATCCCCGGCGTCAGCCATGTCGTCAACTTCGACTTGCCCGACGTGCCGGAGCAATATGTCCACCGCATCGGCCGCACCGCGCGCGCCGGCGCCGACGGCATTGCGATCGCCTTCTGCGATGCCGAGGAGCGCGGCAATCTGCGCGACATCGAGCGGACAACGCGCCAGAAGCTGGAAATTGCTCCGCTTCCGCAAGGCTTCGCCGCCGCCGTGCAGGCGTTCAAGGCGCTCCGCCCGGCGCCTGCAGCGCGCGACGAGCAGCCGCAGCGGCGCTTCCAGCGCCCGCAGCAGCGCACCCATCGCCCGGCCCCCCACCCGGCGCATCGCGGCAGCGGCGGCCGTCCCGGCGGCCAGCGCCGCGGCGGCGGCGGCGGCCGTCAGCAAGCCCGCGGCTAAGCCAGAAAGCCAACCAAACGCGGCGCGCGCGGGGGCCAGCTCCCGTGCGCGCGCACGCGTACGCGCGTGACAATCCGCGCGTGATCCCTATAACTGGACTATGGCAACCGACCCCAATCAGAACAGCTACGGCGCCGACAGCATCAAGGTGCTCAAGGGCCTCGACGCGGTGCGCAAGCGCCCCGGCATGTACATCGGCGACACCGACGACGGCTCAGGCCTCCACCACATGGTGTTCGAGGTCTCGGACAACGCAATCGACGAGGCGTTGGCCGGCCACTGCGACCGTATCCTCATCCAGCTCAACCCCGACGGCTCGGTGACGGTCGAGGACAACGGCCGCGGCATACCGACCGGCATTCATGCCGAAGAGGGCGTGTCGGCGGCTGAGGTCATCATGACCCAGCTCCACGCCGGCGGTAAGTTCGAGAACACCAGCGATGACAATGCCTACAAGGTGTCGGGCGGGCTCCACGGCGTCGGCGTCAGCGTCGTCAACGCGCTCAGCGAATGGCTCGAGCTGACCATCTGGCGCGACGGCGAGGAGCATTTCATGCGCTTCCGCCACGGCGACGCCGAGGCGCCGCTCAAGGTCGTCGGTCCGGCGCCCGAGGGCAAGAAGGGGACGCGCGTCACCTTCCTGCCGAGCCCGGAGACGTTCAAGATCACCGAGTTCGACTTCGACCGGCTCGAGCATCGCTATCGCGAGCTCGCCTTCCTGAACTCGGGCGTGCGCCTGGTGCTGGCCGACGCCCGCCACGAGGAGCGGGTCGAGCGCGAACTGTTCTACGAGGGCGGCATCGCGGCCTTCGTCAAATATCTCGACCGCGCCAAGACCGCCTTGTTCCCGGAGCCGATCGCCATCTCCGCAGTGCGTGACGGCATCGGCATCGACGTCGCGCTCGAATGGAACGACAGCTATTACGAGAACGTCCTGCCGTTCACCAACAACATCCCGCAGCGCGATGGCGGCACCCACATGGCCGCCTTCCGCGCGGCGCTCACCCGCACCATCAACAGCTATGCCGAAAAGTCCGGCCTGCTGAAGAAGGAAAAGGTGACGCTCACCGGCGACGACATGCGCGAGGGCCTGACCGCGATCGTCTCGGTCAAGCTGCCCGACCCCAAGTTCAGCTCGCAGACCAAGGACAAGCTCGTCAGCTCGGAGGTTCGCCAGCCGCTCGAAAGCCTGATGAGCGACAAGATGACCGAATGGCTGGAGGAACATCCCGCCGACGCCCGCTCGATCATCCAGAAGATCATCGACGCCGCCGCCGCCCGCGAGGCGGCGCGCAAGGCGCGCGAGCTGACCCGCCGCAAGGGGGTGATGGACATCGCCTCGCTGCCCGGCAAGCTCGCGGATTGCCAGGAGCGGGACCCCGCTCTCTCCGAACTGTTTCTGGTCGAGGGCGACAGCGCCGGCGGCTCGGCCAAGCAGGGCCGCAACCGCCACAACCAGGCGATCCTGCCGCTGCGCGGAAAGCTGCTCAACGTCGAGCGCGCCCGCTTCGACCGTATGCTGTCGAGCCGCGAGATCGGTACCATCATTCAGGCGCTCGGCACCGGCATCGGCCGCGAGGAGTTCAATCTCGAGAAGCTGCGCTACCACAAGATCGTCATCATGACCGACGCCGACGTCGACGGTGCGCACATCCGCACGCTCCTGCTGACCTTCTTCTACCGCCAGATGCCGGAGCTGATCGCCTCGGGGCACCTCTTCATCGCCCAGCCGCCGCTCTACAAGGTCGCGCGCGGCCGCTCGGAAGTCTATCTCAAGGACGACGCCCAGCTCGACGACTATTTGGTCGACGCGGGCCTGGACGGGCTGATCCTGGAGAGCGCGCAGGGGCAGCGGACCGGCAAGGACCTCAAGGCACTGGTCGACCATGCGCGCCGGGTCCGTACCCTCATGCGCTACGCACCCAAGAAGTACGACCCCGCCCTGCTCGAGGCGCTGGCGCTCGCGGGTGCGCTCGACCCGAAGATCGACAGCTCCGGGCGCCGGGCGGCGATCGAGCGGGTCGCCGCCTGGCAGGGCGCCGGCGATCTCGAGGCAAGCTGGTCGGGCGAAGTCGCGGCGGAAGGCGGCTATCTGCTGCGCCGCCTGTGGCGCGGCGTAACCGACGTGACGATCGTCGAGCCCAGCTTCATCGCCTCCGCCGAAGCCCGCAAGCTCCACGCCCTCGCCGCCGAGCAGGGCGAGGCCTATGCCACGCCCTCGACATTGCGCACGCTCAAGAAGGGCGCCGCGGCCGAAGCCGAGCCGACCGTCGGGCCGGGTGAAGGTGAGGAAGCCGCCGAGCAGGCCGCCGCCGACACCAAGGGCAAGCCGGTGGCGATCACCCGTCCGTCCGAATTGCTCGACGCGGTGCTTGCCGCCGGCCGCAAGGGCCTGAGCATCCAGCGCTACAAGGGTCTCGGCGAAATGAACGCGGAGCAGCTCTGGGAAACGACACTCGACCCGGCCAATCGCTCGCTTCTGCGGGTCGAGGTCTCGCAGGCCGACATCGCCGACGAGATCTTCACCCGCCTGATGGGCGACGTCGTCGAGCCACGCCGCGAGTTCATCCAGGAAAACGCGCTCTCGGTTGCCAACCTCGACGTCTAGCCCGGTGCGCGGTCACTGCGAAGGCGAGGGGATTTGACGCTTCTTCGAAGCTCTTCGGCGAAGCTGAGCAACGCGCTGCTGGCGCTCCTCGCCGCGGCGCTGCTTCCCGGCGCCGTGCTCGCGCACCCATCGCGTGGCGTGGTGGTTGCGCCCAATGGTCGAATCTATTTCAGCGACCTGGTGCGGATCTGGGAAGTCTCGGGCTCGCGGCTGCGGCTCGTCCACCGCAACCCGGGCACCCATACCCATGCGCTCGCGCTAGATCCTGCCGGCCGGCTGGTGTGGGAGGAATCGCGCTACGACCCTGCGTCGCGCATCTATTCCGAAACCGTTTGGCAGCTTGATCGCGGGCGAGTGACTCGCCGCCTTGGTCCGCTGCGCCCGCCGGTTCGTGGGATGGGGATCCATTTCGACCGCGAGGGCTGCACCTACCATGCCGACCAGGTCGGTCGCGGCGGCCCCGCGCTCGTGCATCGCTGGTGCCCGGGCGGCGCCCCGGCGCGCTTGTTCGGAAGCGCTTCCGACGACCGGCGCTTCCGGCCGGAGCTGATCAACGACGTCGGCGGGGCCGTGCTCGCGCCCGACGGCCGCTTCCTGTTCCGGCAAGGCGGAATGGTGTGGGCGGTTGATCGCCGCGGCCGGGCCCAGCTGCTCGCCCGCAACCTCGCCGACGAGAATTTCGGGATCGCGCTCGACCCCGCAGGTGCGCTTCTGGTGGCGGAGCATCGCAACCGCCGCCTGCTCCGGATCTTGGGCGGGCGCACCCGGGTGGCCGCGACCACGCCTCCCGGCTGGGCCCCCACCGGGGCTGCCGCGGGCCGCGGCTTCATCGTCCTGCTCGAGGCCAGCGACCACCGCCCCGGCGAGCCCAGCCGCATGCGTCTGCGCAAGCTCGGCCCCGGCGGGCAGTCGCGCGTCCTTGCCCATGTAGCGCTCCCGCAGGGCTGACGCTGAAGGAACCGTTCGAAGGCCGCCGAGTCCTGAAACCCGTGTCCGCATCCATCACCGTTGCCAGCTACAACATGCGCAAGGCCATCGGCACCGACCGCCGCCGCAACCCGAAACGCGTGCTCGCGGTGCTGCACGAGATCGGCGCCGACGTCGTCGCGCTTCAGGAAGCCGACAAGCGCTTCGGCGGGCGTGGCTCTGCCGTGCCGCATGAGCTGATCGATGATCACGGCCTCTACAAGCCGGTGCACCTCGGCGTGCGACACCGCCGCCCGCTCGAAAAGGCCCGGCAGCGCGCCGAGAAACTGCTCAATGTCGACACCCGCAACATCGGCTGGCACGGCAATGCCCTGCTGGTGAAGCGCCATGTCGGCGTGCTCGATGTCACGACCCTCGACCTGCCGACGCTCGAGCCGCGGGGCGCCGTCATGGCCGAGCTGCTGCTCCCCGGCGACCGGCCGCTGCGCGTGGTGGGAATGCACCTCGATTTATCCGGCCTCTGGCGCCGTCGGCAGATGCGCGCCATTCTCGACGCCATCGCGCAGCGCCGGCAGCTCATGCCGACGGTGCTGATGGGCGACACCAACGAATGGCGCGAGGAAGCGGGCTGCCTCAAGGATCTTGGTGCCGAATTCTGCATCGCCCCGACCGGCGCCAGCTTCCACTCGCGCCATCCCGTCGCTCCGCTCGACCGCATCATCGTCCACCGCGACCTCCGGATCGACGCCGCCGGCGTCCACATGAGCCCCGCCGCGCGCCGCGCCTCCGACCATCTGCCGATCTGGGCGCGGCTCAGCGTCTGATCTCGTTGCGAGGAGCCTAAGGCGACGCGGCAATCCGCCGCTGGCGTGTATTGCTTGGCTGCGCTCGCAATTACGACTGACTATCCCCCCGCGATCTTCCTCTGCCGCCGCCGCTGGATCGACGAGCCGATCCCCATTGCCTCGCGATACTTGACCACCGTCCGGCGCGCGAGATCGAAGCCGCGCTGCTTGAGCAGCCCGACCAGCTGCTCGTCGCTGAGCACGTCCCTTTCCTTGGCGATCAGCTCGCTGATTGCCGCCTTGACCGCACGCGCCGAGGCGCCCTCGCCGCCGTCCTCGCTCGCGCCGACCCCCGAGCTGAAGAAGTATTTCAGCTCGAACAGCCCGCGGTCGCAGAGCAGATATTTGTTGGATGTCACGCGGCTGACGGTCGATTCATGCATCTCGATCGCCTCGCCTACCTCGCGCAACGTCAGCGGCTTCATTGCCGCCACGCCCTGCTCGAAGAAGCCGTGCTGGCGCTTGACGATCTCGCCGACCACCTTGACGATCGTTCGCGCACGCTGGTCCAGCGCCTTGACCAGCCAGTTGGCGCTTTGCAGGCACTCTCCCAGCCACGCTTTCGAGGCCTTGTCCTGCGGGCCCGCCTTCAGCTCCTGGTAGTAGCGGCGATTGACCAGCAGGCGGGGCAAGGTCGCGCTGTTGAGCTCGACCACATAGTTCCTGCCGACGCGCCGCACGAACACGTCCGGCACGACCGCGTCGGCGGGCTTGTCGGAGAAGACGCAGCCGGGCTTGGGATCATAGGCGCGAAGCTCGCGGATCATGTCGGCGAGGTCCTCGTCGTCGACCCCGCAGATGCGCTTGAGGTCGCCAAGCCGGCCGCGGGCGAGCAGGTCGAGATTGTCGATCAGCCGCGCCATTGCCGGGTCGTAGCGGTCGGCGGCCTTTGCCTGCAGCGCCAGGCATTCGGCCAGCGAGCGGGCGCCGACCCCCGGCGGATCGAGCGACTGGACGAGCGCCAGCGCCCGCTCGACCTCGGCGAGCGGCGCCCCGGTGACGGCGGCGACATCGCTCAGCGGCACGGTCAGATAGCCGGTCTCCTCGAGCATTTCGGCGATCGCGCGCGCCAGCTCGCCAGTCCTGCCGCTGCTGCCGAGCAGCTGGTCGTGGAGATGCTCGGCAAGCGAAGCGGCGGTATATTGCACCCGCTCGAAGTCGAAGCCCTCGCCGTCGCCTGAGCCGCCGCCGATCAGATCGGCGAAGCTGTCGGTCTCGCTCGCCGCCTCGTTCCAGTCGTGGTCCAGCGGCCGGTCGTCTTCCGCCTGGCCGTTGATCAACTGGTCCGCCCCGGGATCGTCCGGCGCGTCGAAGCCTTCGCTGGCCTCGGTTTCGGCAGCCGGAGCCGGCGGGGCGTCCTCGTCGTCGCTGCGCGCTTCGAGCAACGGGTTCCTCGACAATTCCTCGGCGACGAATGCCTCGAGCTCGAGGTTGCTGAGCGCGAGCAGCTTGATCGCCTGCGTCAGCTGCGGCGTCAGCACCAGCGATTGCGACTGGCGGATGTCGAGGCGCGGCCCGAGCCCCATCCGCCGGGCGCCTAAAGCGCGAAGCTTTCGCCGAGGTAGAGCCGGCGGACGTCCTGGTCTGCGACCAGCGCCTGCGGGGTCCCCTGGAACAGCACCTGGCCGTCGTAGATGATGCAGGCGCGGTCGACGATGTCGAGCGTCTCGCGGACATTGTGGTCGGTGATGAGCACGCCGATGTCGCGCTGCTTGAGCTCGCGCACCAGGTCGCGAATGTCCGAGATGGAAATCGGGTCGATGCCCGCGAACGGCTCGTCGAGCAGCATGATCGACGGGTCGGCGGCAAGGGCGCGGGCGATCTCGCAGCGCCGCCGCTCCCCGCCCGAAAGCGACAGCGCCGACGAATTGCGCAGCTCAGTCAGGCCAAACTCGCCGAGCAGCTGCTCGAGCCGGGCGCGGCGCGCGCGCCGGTCGGGTTCGGCGACCTCGAGCACGGCCAGGATGTTCTGCTCCACGGTCAGGCCGCGAAAGATCGACGTCTCCTGCGGCAGATAGCCGAGGCCGAGGATCGCCCGGCGGTACATCGGCAAATCGGTGATGTCGTCCGAATCGAGGAAGATGCGACCGCTGTCGGGGCGCACCAGCCCCATCACGGAATAGAAGCAGGTGGTCTTGCCGGCGCCGTTGGGGCCGAGCAGCCCGACGACCTCGCCGCGCGAGACGCTCAGCGAAACATCGTGGAGCACGGCCTTGCGGTCGTAGGCCTTGGCGATCGATCGGACGTCAAGCCCCCGCGGTGCCGGCGCGGCAGCGGCGTCGGGCCGCGCGAGGGACAGAGCTTCGTTCATCGGTTCCGGGTCAGCGGCCGCGCTGCGGCACCGTGAAGCGGCCGGTCACGCGCCCGCCGCTCTGGCCGACGCCGGGCGGGCCGCCGTCGATCACCGCGCGCCCGGATTCCAGATCGATCACCAGCCGCGCGCCGCTCACCCGGCTGGCGCCGCGGTTCAGCTCGACATCGCCGATCAGGGTGATCAATTTCTTGTCGAGGTCGTAGATCCCAAAATTGCCGCGCGCGGTCTCCGACGGGCTGCGCACCACCACCCCGCCGCTGGCGTCGAGCCGGCGGATCTGGATGCCGCCGCCGCTTGAATAGGCGACCGTCAGCCGTTCCGTGTCCAGCGCCAGCTGCGCCTGGCGAACCTTGACGCTGCCGGCGAAGATCGCGCGGTCGGCGCGATCCTGCACCTCGATGCGATCCGCGGTGACGTCGACCGGCGCGTTGCTGTTGTGCCCGCGCAGCGCCGACACCGGCTCCTGGGCATGGGCCAGCCCGCCGAGCACGGCGACACCGGCGATTGCCGCAAGGATGGAACCAGAGCCGCGCATCCTCATCATCTGACCGCCCCTTGCACGATTTTCAAGCGAGCGCCGCCGCCGAGCACCACGGTGCGCTCGCCAAGGTCGGCGGTCAGCTGCCCGGCCTCGAAGCGGCCGAGCCGCATTTCGCCGCTCACCCGCCCATCGCTGGCAAGCCGACGTGTCTTGAGGTCGACGTTAACGTCGCTGGTCTGCAGCCGATAGCCGTCCGGGCCCACGACCCGCACCGGTCCGGCAATCTGCACCTTGCTCGCCTCGATATCGTAGCGGCCCCGGTCCGCTGCAATCGTCAGCGGTCCCTGCGGCAGCGCCAGCTGGGCCTTCATGCCGTTGATGTCGACCACCTGCTCGTTCGACGAGCGCTGCAGCGCGGACCGGGCATTGATCTCGAACTTGCGGCCGCGATTGTCCTCGCCGACATAGCGCGCGGTCTCGACCCGCATCCGCTCCGGCGCGCTGTCCACCTTGCTCTTGTCGAGGATGAAGCTGACGTCCCCTTTCTTGTCGAGCGGCGCCACGGCAAGCACCGCGATCAACACCCCGACCGAGGCCGGCAGCACGATCTTGGCGAGCTTGACCAGCCGGTCGCGCCCGCTGCCCGGCACGGCCTTGTGCTGGCGGAACGCGCGTTCGCGAAGGGCGGCCTCGGACATGGCGCTCAGCCGTCGTGCGCGAATATGTCCTGCTCGGGCCAGCCGGCCAGGTCGAGCAGTGCGCGGGCGGGGAGGAAGTCGAAGCAGGATTGCGCAAGCACCGTGCGATGCTCGCGCGCCAGCCGCTCGTCGAGCTTGTCCTTGAGCTGGTGAAGGTAGCGAACGTCGCTGGCGGCATATTCGCGCTGCGCGTCGCTAAGCTCGGGCGCGCCCCAGTCGCTGGTCTGCTGCTGCTTCGACAGGTCGAAGCAGAGCAGTTCCTTGACCAGGTCCTTGAGGCCGTGACGATCGGTGTAGGTGCGCACCAGGCGCGATGCGGTGCGCGTGCAGTAAAGCGGCGCCGCCATCACCCCCAGATAGGCCTGGATGATGGCGATGTCGAAGCGCGCGAAATGGTAGAGCTTGAGCCGCTGCGGATTGCCGAGCAGCGCCTTCAGATTGGGCGCGTCATATTCGCTGCCGACGGCGAACCGAACCAGATGCTCGTCGCCTTTTCCGTCGGACAGTTGGACGAGGCACAGGCGGTCGCGCGCAGGGTGGAGGCCCATCGCCTCGGTGTCGACGGCGATCGGGCCATCAGCGAAGCGGACGTCGCCGGGAAGGTCCTCCTCGTGAAAATGGATGCTCATTGCCTCGTCCTTGCCGGCCTGCCTTGGGGTTGCTTGCCTGTTCCTGTAACCGGCCGCGCCCATCGAATCACTAGAGCGCGCGCCTTTTTTCCTGTAAGGCCGTGAACGGTGCGTGAGTGAAACGCGCCGCAACCTGTTGCGCCTGTGGCCCAGCGCGATGGTTTTTGCATTCGACGGGCGCAAGGAAGTTTGGACGGTACATGGGTTTCGATAAAGGGCGCAAAGGCGAGCGCGGCGGTCGCGGCAGGGACA
>DATLFV010000166.1:0-7839 GCA_035540875.1 Sphingomicrobium sp.
CCCGGGAGCCTAGCTGCGCATTTCCGGCAGATATTGATCGTCGATGAAGTCGCTGAACTTGGTGACCCGCCCGTCGAAGCGCAGCCGTTCCTTGCCGGTGGCACCGTGGCGCTGCTTGGCGACGATCAGCTCGGCGAGGCCCTCGACCGGCCGGAACTTGGCCTGCCATTCCTCATAGGCCGAGAACACTTCGGGCGGGTCGTCGGGGATCGGGTGCTTGGGCTCGTGCGCCTTCAGATAATAATCCTCGCGGAAGATGAAGAGGACGATGTCAGCGTCCTGCTCGATCGAGCCCGATTCGCGCAGGTCGGCGAGCTGCGGGCGCTTGTCCTCGCGCTGCTCGACGGCGCGGCTGAGCTGCGAGAGCGCGAGCACCGGCACGTCGAGCTCCTTGGCGAGCTGCTTGAGCCCGCGGCTGATCTCCGAGATTTCCTGGACGCGGTTGTCGTTGCTCCCCCGGCCGCTGCCCTGGAGCAGCTGCAGATAGTCGACGACGATCATGCCGACGCCTTTCTGCCGCTTGAGGCGGCGGGCGCGGGCGCGCAGCGCGGCGATGGTGAGGCCCGGAGTGTCGTCGATGTAGAGCGGCAAGGTGTGCAGCTCCTCGGCGGTGCGCGCGAAGTTCTGGAACTCGTGGCGGCTGATCTGGCCGGTGCGGATCTTCTCGGCGGTGATGCCGGTCTGCTCGGAAAGGACGCGGGTGACGAGCTGCTCAGCCGACATTTCGAGGCTGAAGAAGGCGACCGCGGCGCCGGCCGAATCGCGGCCCTCGATGCCGTCGGCCTGGTCCTGCAGGAAGCGGCGGGCGCTGTTGAAGGCGATATTGGTGGCGAGCGCCGACTTACCCATGCCGGGGCGGCCGGCGAGGATGATGAGGTCGGAGCGGTGGAGCCCGCCCATGCGGCTGTTGATCGAATCGAAGCCGGTGGTGATTCCCGACAGGCCGCCGCCGTTGTTGAGCGCCGCCTCGGCGCTCTTGATCGAGGCGATCGCCGCCTCGCCGAAGCTTTTCGCCTTGCCTTCGGCGCCGCCTTCCTCAGCGACCTTGTAGAGCTCGCTCTCGGCGCGTTCGATCTGGACCAGAGGCGCGACTTCCTCGCTCGTGTCGATCGCGCTTTCGACGAGATCGCGGCCGACCGCGATCAGGGAGCGCAGAAGTGCGAGGTCATAGATCTGCTGGGCGAAATCCTTGGCGCCAATGATGGCCGCGCCCGAGCCGGTGAGCTGTGCGAGATAGGAGGCCCCGCCGACTTCCTTCATCGCCTCGTCGGCTTCGAACAAGGGCCGCAGGGTCACGGGGTTGGCGACCATGTTGCGGTCCGCCAGCCGCAGGATCGCCTCGTAGATGCGGCCGTGCAGCGCCTCGAAGAAATGGTGCGGCTTCAGCCGGAGCTGGACGTCCTCGACCAGCCGATTGTCGATCATCAAGGCGCCCAGCAGGGCCGCCTCGGCCTCGATGTTCTGGGGGAGCGCGGGGGTTGCGACCTCACTGGCGGGGTCGGCGATTCGAAGGATTTCGGCCATGGCGACGTGTGTAAGCCTCGTTTGGGCGACGCAGGAATGAGAACATAAGTAGCACAACTGTGGATAGGTTGTGAGTTCCACGCGCGGCGCTCTGCGAAAGGGCGACAGTCCGCGCCGCCGCTATCCACAGCTAAACTGCCATTGCGATTGATGCCGGCAAGCCCGCCGGTTAGGCGGCCGACCCATGGCCATTCTTTCCGACCGCTGGATTCGCGAGGCGGCGCAGACCAGCGGCATGATCGAGCCGTTCGTCGAGGCGCAGCGCCGCGACAATTGCATCAGCTACGGCCTGTCGTCCTACGGCTATGACGCCCGCGTCGCCGACGAATTCAAGATCTTCACCAATGTCGACAATGCAGTGGTCGACCCCAAGGATTTCGCGTCGAACAGCTTCGTCGACCGCAAGACCGACGTGTGCATCATCCCGCCCAACAGCTTCGCGCTGGCCCGCACCGTCGAATATTTCCGGGTGCCGCGCGACGTTCTGGTGATCTGCCTTGGCAAGTCGACCTATGCGCGCTGCGGGATCATCGTCAACGTCACCCCGCTGGAGCCCGGCTGGGAGGGGCACGTGACGCTGGAATTCTCCAACACCACGCCGCTGCCGGCCAAGGTCTACGCCAACGAGGGCGCGTGCCAGTTCCTGTTCCTGAAGGGCAATGAACCGTGCGAGGTCAGCTATGCCGACCGCGCCGGCAAATATATGGGGCAGCGCGGCGTGACCCTGCCGAAGCTATGACGGGGGAAGAAGCGCGCGCGCTCGACGCCGCCGATCCGCTCGGTTTTGCCCGCCAGCGCTTCGGCCTGCCCGACGGGCTGATCTACCTCGATGGCAATTCACTCGGTGCCCTGCCGGCCGCCACGGCGACCAAGCTCGCGGGCACGGTCGAGCGGCAATGGGGCGAGGATCTGATCGCCAGCTGGAACAGGCATGGCTGGATCGACGCGCCGTCCCGGGTCGCGGGCAAGCTCTCGCCGCTGCTGGGCGCGGCGGCACACGAGCTGCTGATCGCCGATTCGACCTCGGTCTGCCTGTTCAAATTGCTCGCCGCGGCGGTCCAGGCGCGCCCCGGCCGTCCGGTGATTCTGTCCGAGCAGGGCAATTTCCCGACCGACCTTTATGTTGCGCAGGGGCTGGCGCAGCTGGTGCCGGAGCTGCGGCTGGTGACGGTCGGCGCGGGCGAGATCGCTGGCGCAATCGACGAGCGCACCGCCGTGGTGATGCTGACCCAGGTCGATTATCGCAGCGGCGCACGGCACGACATGGCCGCGGTCAATGCCGCCGCTCGCAACGCGGGCGCTCTCACTTTGTGGGACCTGTCGCACAGCGCCGGCGCGCTGGCGCTCGACCTTGCCGGCAGCGGCTGCGACCTCGCGGTTGGCTGCGGCTACAAATATCTCAACGGCGGTCCGGGCGCCCCGGCCTTTCTGTTCGTCGCCGAGCGGCTTCAGGCCGAGCTGCGCTCGCCGCTCAGCGGCTGGATGGGCCATGCCGAGCCGTTCGCGTTCGAGCCGTCGCACCGGCCCGCGGCGGGAATCGGCCGCTTCCTGACCGGCACACCGTCGATCCTGGCGCTGGCCGCGCTGGAGGCCGGCATCGCGACCTTTGAGGGCGTCACCATGGA
Source organism: Sphingomicrobium sp. (assembly GCA_035540875.1). Taxonomy (GTDB): domain Bacteria; phylum Pseudomonadota; class Alphaproteobacteria; order Sphingomonadales; family Sphingomonadaceae; genus Sphingomicrobium. Next base: position 3,150 of record DATLFV010000166.1, read on the forward strand.
CGACCTCGAAGCCAAGTCGCGCCGCCTTTCGGAGCTGTTCATTGCCGAGGTCGAGGCGCGGTGCGGCGACCAGGTACGGCTGGCCAGCCCGCGCGACCCGGCAGCGCGCGGCAGCCACGTCAGCTTCGCGCACCCCGAAGGCTATGCCGTGGTCCAGGCGCTGATCGCCCGCGGCATCGTCGGCGACTTTCGCGCGCCCGACCTGATGCGCTTCGGCTTCGCGCCGCTCTACAACCGCCACGAAGAGGTATGGCGCGCGGCCGAGGCACTTGGCGAGGTGCTGGCGAGCCGCGAATGGGACCAGCCGCGCTTCCTCGAGCGGGCCCGCGTTACCTAGCGCCGAGCGGAACCGCCGGGCGTTCGCCGGTGCTGCCGGCGGGATCCGGCGCCAGCGCCGCGCGACCCGCGTGGATCAGATCGACCCAGCCGGCGAAGGCGCTGCCGAGCCTGTTCAGAAGCTCGGCGAGCTTGGGGTCGGCGATCGACCCGTCCGGCGCGAACTTGTCGTCGGAGACGTGGCTGAGATAGGTCTCGGGCTGCTGCATCATCGGCATGTCGAGGAAGACGCAGCACTGGCGCAGGTGATGGTTGGCGCCAAAGCCGCCGATATTGCCCGGCGAAGCGGTGGCGACCGCGGCGGGCTTCTTCGCCCAGACGCTCTGCCCGTAGGGACGCGAACCGATGTCGAGCGCATTCTTGAGCGCGCCGGGAAGCGAGCGGTTGTATTCGGGCGTGACGAACAGGACTCCGTCGCAGGCGGCGATCTCCTCACGGAAGCGCCTCCAGAGAGCGGGCGGATCATCGTCGAGGTCGGGGTCGTAGAGCGGCAGATCGGCGATCTCCACGAAGCGGCAGTCGAGGCTTCCGGGCGCCGCTGCGCACATCGCGCGCGCGACCTTGCGGTTGAGGCTGTCCTTGCGGATCGAGCCGACGACGAGGGCGATGGGGTGTCTGGTCATGACCGGACAATGAGCCGGGGAGCGATTGGTTGCTAACGCCTCTTGCCCTGGTGGCGGATGTTGGCCGGGCGGCCGCGCCGCTGCGACGGACGCATGCGGTCGGACCGGCGCTGCGGCTCGCCCCCGCCGCCGCCACCGCCATAGCTGCCCTCGGGCAGTTCGAAGCGCAGCGAGCCGGAGACAGGGTTGGCCTCGGCCAGCCGCAGCGTCAGCCTTTGCCCCACCCGGTAGCTCTCGCCCGTCTCCTCGCCGACCAGCTGGCGCGCCGCCTCGTCATAACGGAAATATTCGCGGCCGAGGTTCTGCGCCAGCACCAGCCCATCGCCGCCGAGGTCGAGGACCGTGGCGAAGAAGCCGAACGGCTGAACGCCCGTGATCCGGCAGTCGACCAGCTGGCCGACGCGGTCGGCGAGGAAGGCGGCGACGTAGCGATCGATGGTGTCGCGCTCGGCCTCCATCGCGCGGCGCTCGAGCATCGAGATGTGCTCGCCGATCTCCTCGAAACGTTCGTCCTCGCCCGGAGGCAGGCCGCCGTCGCCGAGCCGGTAGGCGCTGACCAAGGCGCGATGGACCAAGAGGTCGGCGTAGCGGCGGATCGGCGAGGTGAAATGGGCGTAAGTGGCAAGCGCCAGCCCGAAATGGCCGAGCCGCTCGGGCCCGTAGCGGGCCTGCATCTGCGTGCGCAGCAATTGCTCCATGATCTCCTCGCGCCCCTCGGCGTCGCCGAGCCGCTCGATGATGCGGTTGAAGGTGCCGGGTTTGATCACCTGCCCGAGCGTGAACTCGAGGTCGAAGGTGGCGAGATAATCCTTGAGCGCCACGAGCTTCTCGCGCGTCGGCGGCTCGTGCACGCGGTACATGACCGGCGCCTTCTTCGCCTCCAGCGCCCGCGCCGCGGCGACATTGGCGGCGATCATGTAGTCCTCGACCAGCCGGTGGGCGTCGAGCCGGTCGCGCGGCGCGACCGAGAGGATGCGGCCCTTCTCGTCGAGCACCACCCGCCGCTCGGGCAGGTCGAGCTCGAGCGGCTGGCGGGCAGTGCGGGCCGCGAACAAGGCGCGCCAGCAGGCCCAGAGCGGCTTGAGCGCCGTATCGACGAGGTGCTGAGGGACGGGACCTTCGACCTCCGGCATCGAGCAGGGCGAAGAGGCGAGCTCGATCCGATCCTCCCCGGGACGGGGAGGTGGCAGGCGCGAAGCGGCTGACGGAGGGGGGCCTTCGCCTGGCACCACGCCCCCTCCACCGCCTGCGGCGGTCCCCCTCCCCGGTTCGGGGAGGATCCCATCTATAGCGGCTTGCGCATCTTCATAGGCAATGTTTGCGGCCACACAAATCTTGGCCCGGGTGAAGCGCCAGCTCTTGAGGGTGCCGTCCTTGGCGATCCTAAGGTGGCAGGCCATGGCGGCGCGCGTTTCGCCGGCCTTGAGCGAGCAGATGTCGGCGCTCAACTCCTCGGGCAGCATCGGCACCACCCGGTCGGGGAAATAGACGCTGTTGCCGCGGGCGCGCGCCTCGCGGTCGAGCTCGGAGCCGGGCCGCACGTAGAAGCTGACGTCGGCAATGGCGACGATCGCCTTCCAACCACCGGGATTGTCGGGGTGATCGTCGGGCGCGGCCCAGATCGCATCGTCATGGTCGCGGGCATCGGCGGGGTCGATCGCGACGATCGGCAAATGGGTGAGGTCCTCGCGCTCGCCGAGCGGTTGCTGCGAGACGCGGTGCGCCTCGTCGATCGCACCTTCCGCGAACTCGTGCCGCAGCCCATGCTTGTGGATGGCGATCAGGCTGAAGCTGCGCGGCGCGAACGGATCGCCGAGCACCGCGTCGACGCGGGCGCTGACGCGCGGCGGCCGCCCGGAGACTTCGCACAACACGAGGTCGCCGGCTTCGGCGTCCTTCAGGTCGGAGATGAACAGCTCGCGCCGCTCGCGCTTGTCGACCGGCGACAGCCAGTGCCGCTCGCCTTCTTGGCGGACGACGCCGAGCACCAGCTCGGCGCTCTTGGCGAGCTTCTTCATCGGATGGGCGACGAAGCCCTGGCCGGCCTCCTCGGTTCGGGCGAGCACGCGATCGCCGATGCCAAGCGCCGAGCGGCGGCCGCGTTCGATCAGGCGGAGCTTCGGCGGCGGACCTTCCGCGTGCCATTGCTCGGGCACCGCGCGGACCTGCCCGCTGTCGTCCACCTCGACGACGCGCAGCACCGTGACCTTGGGCACGCCGCCGGACTTGTGGAACGCGCGGCCGGGCGAGCTGTCGATCAGCCCCTCGTCGGCCATGTCCATGAGCAGGCGCTTCAGCTCGACCTTGTCCTGCCCCGAAAGCCCGAACGCCCGCGCGATCTCGCGCTTGCCCGCCGGCTGGTCGGACGTGGCGATGAAGTCGAGGATCTGCTTGCGCGACGGCAGGCCGGCACTGTTACGTCTTGCCATCTCTTGCGTTCGTCCTGAGTAGCCGGTGAGCGAAGTCGAACCGGCGTATCGAAGGACTGTCCTTCGATACGGGGCTCTCGATGCGCTTCGCTTACTCGATCCCTACTCAGGACGAACGGGATTGTTTCATTGTCCCGCCGGCGGCGGGGCGACGTAAGGCTTGAACGCGCCGCCGGGGACGGCCGAGGCGACCGGGCTCTCGGCACCATTCGCCGCAACTGACGAGACGCCGAACACCCAGTCATCGACACGGACCCCTTTGAGGATTTTCTGGTACCCTGAGATGTGCGCATGGACGACCTCACCGGGTGCTGCATTCGCTTGTATTTGCCGAACCATCTCCGCCTCAGCGCTGGCGTCGTGCCTAACGACCTCTTGATGCTCCCAACGGTTCGCATCAGTTCGGCGCCAGCGGACTACGTAAGATCGTGCGCCCGGCACACGGGCCCATCTGACAGTCGTATCCGTGCTGACCGCGCCCTCCACCATGGGTTCCGGCGGCGGAGGCGCCATTGCCAGCGTCGCCAAGGCGGCGACGTTCAGCTTCACCACCTTGGTCAGATAAGGAAAGTCCATCTTGTCGATGGTGTCGCCATATTCGATGCCGTTCTCGACCCTGAGGTCCTGGTGCTGGTGGTGGTAATTCTCGACCGCGACCGAGAAGCGCACCGCCGGAAAGCCGGCGTTGAGGAACTCGGTGTGATCGCCGCCGCGGCCGAAGCGGTCGTTGCGCCACACCTGCATGACGTCGAGGCCGATCTGCGGGTGGCGGTCGGCGAGGCTGTCGAGGAAGCGCGACAGGTTGCGTGAAGGGGAATCATTCTCTCCGCCAAGGCTGCGCTGCCGGGCGGCAAGGTCGTCGCGTCCCTGCCAGCGCGGCCCTTCGGAGAAGACCCGCACCTGGCGCGCGTTGCAGACACCGTCCGAGCCGCAACTGTTGCCGATGATGTCGTTGTTGAGGTTGGCAATGACATTCCAGCCCTGCGCCTTGGCATAGTCGGCCATCACCTTGCCGCCGTAGAGCCCCTGCTCCTCGCCCGACAAAGCGGCATAGACGATGGTTGCCGGAAACTTGTGCTTCGACAGGACGCGCGCCGCCTCGATCACCGCGGCGGTGCCGGAGCCGTCGTCATTCGCGCCGGGCGCGTCCTTGACCGCGTCCATAGGATCGGTGACGCGGCTGTCGATGTGGCCGGTGATGATGACGACGTCGTTGGGCCGCTCGGTGCCGCGCTGGATGGCGAAGACGTTGGTGATGCGCGTGGGCCCCGGCAGACGGCGGCCCTCCATCACCTGGCTGGT
>DATLFV010000167.1:0-8206 GCA_035540875.1 Sphingomicrobium sp.
GCTTCAGAGCCGGGGGACGCGGCAGATCCGGCGATCCGCCGATTGGCGCCCTTGCGCAACGGGACCGGACATCTGGCTCGGGCAGCGTACCATTCTCGTCACGGTCGCTGCCCTGTTTCGATGCTTCTTACAAGGCCGGAAGCACACACATGTGACTAAAATACAGCGTAATCAGTCGCTTTGAGCCGAAGCGTAGATTCCTGCTTAACAGATCAAATCATATCCGATATGGAGACGCTTCCGAAGGAGGCGTCACGATGCGATTGACCGGTTTTTGTGAGAAGCTCGGAGGGGCGGCAATTGCGTTGGCTCTGTGCGTCAACTCGACCGCGGCCGCGGCTGCCACGACTGCGCAGGCACCCAGCCTTTCTCCCTTGGTTGCACTGAGCGTTCTCGGTTCGGACGCGTCGCGTGCCGCGCTCTGCGGCTCGGCGGCAGCTGCCGCCGCTGCGGGCGCCATCGCTGGGGCGCAGGGCGCTGCACCCGGATGCGTGCTCCCCGTCGTCGATGCCGTTCCGCCGCCGATGGTCGAAGCTCCGCCGCCGCCGCTGGCGCCGGTGGTGCCGGTTGCCAGCACCGGCTTCGGCATTCCGCTAGCCCTGCTCGGCCTGCTTGGTGCGATCGTCATTGGTGCGGTTCTCCTGGATCGCGCCGACGACAATGACGACGAGTTCGAGTTCCGCAGCCCCGCCTGATCCGGCGCCTGAACAAAAAAGATGGCCGCAGTTTCTGCGGCCATTTTTTTGTGCCCGAAGCCTAGGCCGGGCGCTCCAGGATCTCGATGGCACGCTCGACGGCGCGAAGCTCGCTCGGGGCGAGCCGCTTCAGGCGCTCGGCCAACGCTCCCCCGGCGGCCGGCGCCTGTGCCAGACAGGCTCGACCATCGTCGGTGAGCCGCATCGCCAGGCGTCGCCGATTGCCGGGATCGGCCGCGCGCTCGATCAGTCCGGCGCGCACCAGCGAGTCGACCGAGCGGCTGACCGCCGGCGCACCTCTGCCCAGTGCGGAAGCAATCTCGTTCAGCGTCGCGGGCTCCCGCGCCGCGATCGCCGCGAGCAATGCCCGCCGGCCGCGCTCGACCCGCTCGGCCGGCCCGTCGGCGACGAATGCGTGCGACACGGCGGCGAAGCGCTGCGCGATTGCCGCCGGCGAAGAGCCCCCGAACATGATTGCAGCCTAACAAATGTTACAGCGCGCGCAACATTGCCGCTCGCTTCTCAACGCGTGGATTGCCTCCGGGCCGGCAAGTCCGCAATGACGGCGACGTGAGCCGCGGCCCCGCCAGTCCCCGTCCCGCTTTGCCGCGCAACGTCTGGGTGCTCGGGTTCGTCAGCCTGCTCATGGACCTGTCGAGCGAGATCTATCACGCGCTGCTGCCTGTGTTCGTGACCGTCACCCTCGGCCTGCCTGCGGTGGCGCTCGGGGCGATCGACGGCATTGCCGAGGCGACCGCCAACTTCGCCAAGCTCGCCGCGGGGCGACTCTCCGATCGAACCCGCCGGCGCAAGCCCTGGATTCTCGCCGGCTACGGCCTCGCCGCTCTTTCCAAGCCCCTGTTCCCGCTTGCGGGCAGCGCCGGCGAAGTGCTCGGCGCCCGCTTTGCCGATCGCCTCGGCAAGGGCATCCGCGGCGCCCCGCGCGACGCAATGATCGCCGACGAAGCGGCGCCGGCCGTCCGCGGCCGCGCCTTCGGCCTGCGCCAGTCGCTCGACACAGTCGGCGCGCTGGTTGCGCCGCTCGCCGCGGTCGGCCTGATGCTCGCCTTGGCCGACAACATCCGCATGGTGTTCTGGATTGCCGTGGTCCCGGCGCTGCTGTCGTTCCTGCTCGCCTGGCTGGCGCTTCGCGAGCCGAGCCGCCATGTCGAGCCGGGCGCGACCCGGCCATCCTTCTCCGGCTTCCGGGAGATCGACCGGCCGACCCGCCGCCTGCTCGCGGTCGCCTTCCTGTTCACCCTCGCCCGCTTTTCCGAAGGCTTCCTGATCCTGCGCGGCCTCGAGGCGGGCCTGTCGGCGACCTTCGCGCCGCTGGTGCTGGTGCTCTTCAACCTCGCCTTCTTCGCCCTCGCTTTGCCCGCGGGAACGCTGAGCGACAGCCGCAGCCCCAGGTCGATCCTGATGGCCGGAATGGCGCTGCTGGTGGTGGCCGACCTCATCCTCGCGCAGCCGCTCGGTCTTGCCGGCCTGGTCGTCGGGGTCGCCCTGTGGGGCGGGCACATGGCCCTGACCCAGGGCATCTTCGCGCGCATGATCGCCGACGCGGCGCCGCCGCAGCTGCGCGCCACCAGCTTCGGCGCCTTCCATTTCGTCACCGGCATCGGCACTTTGCTCGCCAGCCTCGCGGCGGGGCTGCTGTGGGACCGCCACGGCTATTCCGCGACCTTCATTGCGGGCGCCGCCATGGCGGCCGTCGCTCTGGCGATGCTCAACCTGCTCCCGGACGAGCCCCGTCGCACCGCTTGAGCGTCACCGCCACCTGCGGCTCGAAGCCGAGCCCGTGGGGGCGTTGCGGCAGCCGAGTGATGAACAAACTCCAGCTACCCTGCGGCCGCTCCGCCGTGCGGCCGAGCCGCGCATTGTGCACTCTGGTGCCGTCGAGGCTGTCACAGCTGAGCAACCGACTCAGCGCCTGCTGGAACAGCCGGTCCTCGCCGACATTGCGAAGGCGAAGCTCCAGGCCGGAGAGCCGGATCGGGTCCTCCGCCTCGAGCAGCGCCTCGGCGGCAGGAGTCAGCGCACACAAGGTCCCATGCCGGTTGAGCAGCAAGGTCGCGCCGGTCAGTGCGCCCAGATCGCCGACCATCAGCTCCGCCGCTTCGCCATCCAGCGCGAGCTGCATCCGCACCGCCCGGGCCATGTGGTGACGCAGCCTCGTGAACCCCGCCAGGGTTTCAGCATCGCACGGTCCCTCGCGGCGGCTGCGCAGCAAGGCCAGGCCCAGCAGATTGTTCTGGTCCAGCAGCAGCGCCGACTGGCATCCGTACTGGATGTCCAGGTCGCTGACCGCATCGTCATAGTCGGACGTGTCGTGGGCGCTGCGATAGGCGGCATAATCCGCGTCATGCTGGACCGCCATCGCGACGGTGGTCGTGCCAATGCGCCAGTTGCTGGCGCCATAGAGCCGGGGGTCCTGAAGGTGCAGCCGCGAGCTGCCAAAGGAGCCGCTGAAAACATTCAGCGGCAGCAGCAGCGGGCCACCGATGCCGATCAGCTGGACGCAGGCGGTGCCGGTTGCGTGGCCGATGGCGGCGACCGCGCGCTCCCATCCGCCCTCTTCGAACGGAGCGTTGAGAATGGTGAGCTCGGCTTCACGCAACCGGCCGTTCCGCAGCATTGCCCCCCGCTTAGCGGCCGGTGAATGTCTCCCCCCGCTCCGCCTTGTCTAGCAGCAATTGCGAGAAGCTAAAGTCTTCTCCCATCTGGCTTTCCTGGCGCCGCAGCCCCTCGACAATCTTGCCGAGCCCCTCGCTGTCCGCCCAGAACATCGGCCCGCCGCGATACACCGGCCAGCCGTAGCCGTAGACCCACACGACATCGATGTCCGACGCGCGCTGCGCCATGCCCTCCTCGAGGATCTTCGCGCCCTCGTTGACCATGGTGTAGAGCGTGCGCTCGACGATCTCCTGGTCGGAAATCTCGCGCCGCTCGACACCTTGGCGAGCCGCGAAATCCTCGATGATCTGCTGGACCACCGGCGAGGGACTCGGACGTCGCTTCTCGTCATAATCATAGAAGCCCGCGCCTTTCTTCTGGCCCCAGCGATCGATCGCGCACAGCGCGTCGCGGACGCTCTCGACGCGGCTCGGGTCGCGGTGCCAGCCGATGTCGACGCCGGCGAGGTCCGCCATCTGGAACGGCCCCATCGGCATTCCGAATTCGACATGCACCCGGTCGATCTGCTCGGGGCTGCCGCCCTCCAGCAGCAGCTTGGTCGCCTCGACCTGGCGCGGCATCAGCATGCGGTTGCCGATGAAGCCGTGGCACACGCCCGCGACCACGGCGACCTTGCGGATCTTCTTGGCGAGCTGCATCGCGGTCAGCAGCACGTCCGGCGCAGTCCTCGCGCCCCGCACCACCTCGAGCAATTTCATGATGTTGGCCGGCGAGAAGAAGTGCATTCCGAGCACGTCGCCGGGCCGCGAGGTGGATGCCGCAATCTCGTCGATGTTGAGGTAGGAGGTGTTCGACGCCAGGATCGCGCCCGGCTTGGCGATGCGGTCGAGCCGCCCGAAGATCTCCTTCTTGACGTCCATGTTCTCGTAGACCGCCTCAATGACGAGGTCGCAGTCGGCGAGCGCGTCAAACTCAAGGCTGGGCGACAGAAGCCCCATCGCGCCCTCGACCTGCTCGGCGGTGAGCTTGCCCTTGGCCGCGCTCGCCTCGTAATTCCTGCGCATCACCCCGGTGCCGCGGTCGAGCGCCTCCTGGTTCATCTCGACGATCGTCACCGGGATCCCGCCGCTGAGGAAGTTCATCGAGATTCCGCCGCCCATCGTGCCGGCGCCGATCACTCCGACTTTCCTGACGTCGCGCGGTCGCACGTCCTCGGCCAGGCCCTCGATCTTGGCCGCCTTGCGCTCGGCGAAGAAGAAATATTGCTGCGCCTTGGCCTGGGTGCCGCTCATCAGTTCCATGAACAGTTTGCGCTCTTCGATCACCCCTTCCGAATAGGGCTTCTCGCAGGCCACCTTGATGGCCCGGATGTTCGCTTCCGGCGCATCGAAGCCGCGGAACTTGCGCGCGTTGGCCTTGCGGAACTCGTCGAATAGCGCCGGGTCCGTGCCCTCGATCTTGTTCTGTCGCTCGGAGGATTTCGGGAGCGGCCGGACGTCCCGGACCTCCTCGGCATAAGCCACCGCGTGCGGCAGCAGCTCGCCTTCGATCAGCCGGTCGAGCAGCCCGCAGTCGAACGCTTCCCTGGCGCCGATCGGGTTCCCCGTCGCCGCCATCTCCAGCGCCTTGCGCACCCCCGCGACTCGCGGCAGCCGCTGCGTTCCCCCGGCGCCGGGCAGCAGCCCGAGCTTGACCTCCGGGACCCCGAGCTTCGCCGTCGGCACCGCCACCCGATAGTGGCAGCCCAGGGCGATCTCGAGCCCGCCGCCGAGCGCCGTGCCGTGGATCGCCGCGACCACCGGCTTGGAGCAATTCTCGATCGTGTCCACGACGGTCGGCAGCCACGGCATCACCGGGGGCTTGCCGAACTCGGTGATGTCGGCGCCCGCGAAGAAGGTCTGGCCTTCGCAGTGGATGACCACCGCCTTCACGCTCTCGTCCCCTTCCGCCTGCTCGATCGCCGCAACCAGCCCCTGCCGAACCGCGGCGCCGAGCGCGTTCACCGGCGGGTTGTTCGAAGTGACGATCAGCACGTCGCCATGCTTGCGGGTGGAGATCGGGCTGGTCGTCCTGGGTTCGTCGAGAACTTCGGTCATCGCATTGTCCTTCGATACGGGCCTTCGGCTTCGCTCAGTCCCTACTCAGGACGAGCGGAATTTGAACAGCCGTTCATGCTGAATAGCCGGTGAGCTTGTCGAACCGGCGTATCGAAGCACCATCATATCGCGGTCCGTCCATAGCTTTGGCGGTTGAAGGGAAGGCTGGAGACGAGGCCGCCGTCGACGACCAAAGCCTCGCCGTTGACGTAGCTTGCCTCGTCGGAGGCGAGGAACAAGGCTGCGGCGGCAATTTCGCGCGGCTCGCCGCCGCGACGAAGCGGATTGAGCTGACCGATCTTGTCCTCGGCGCCTTTGTCGCGCGCCCTGTCGTAGACGAACTTGGTCATGCCCGTCTCGACCAGCCCGGGGCAGATGGCGTTGACCCGCACGCCGGAGCCCGAGAGCTGCTGGGCCGCCACCCTGACCAGGTTGATCACGCCCGCCTTCGATGCCGAGTAAGCAGCCGGCCCCGCGCCGGAGCGCAGCCCCGCGACCGAGGCCGTGCAGATGATCGCGCCGCCGCCGCAATCGGCGATGCGCGGCGCGGCATGCTTGATCGCCAGGAACGGGCCGATGAGGTTGACCCGCAGCACCTCCGCCCACTCCTCGACGCTCGCGTCGAGCACGCTGTCGAGCCCTCCGGAAATCCCCGCATTGGCGAAGAAGATGTCGAGTCCGCCATGCTCCGCCACGGCTCGCTCGACCAACCCCCGCACCTCGGCCTCGTCACCCGCGTCGCACTCGACGTCGGCGCCGCGCAGATCTGCGCCGATCACCGTCGCGCCCTCCTTGCGGAACAGCTCGACGCTCGCCTTTCCGATGCCCGAACCGGCGCCGGTAACAATCGCGACCTTCCCGGCGAGGCGCACTTTAGCGCGTCATCCCAGCGAAGGCTGGGATCTGGGGACAAGAAGTCGCGGCGGTTCTCGCCGGGACCCCAGCCTTCGCTGGGATGACGAGTAACGGGGCACTCACAAGCCCACCCCGATCGTGCTGCCGCCGTCCACCACGATCGTCTGGCCGGTCATGAACGTCGAAGCCGGGCTGGCCAGGAACACGGCGGCGCCGGCGATCTCGTGCGGCTCGCCGATCCGCCGCATCGGCGTGCCGCGCGTCACCGCCTTCAGCGTGTCCGGGTTCTCCCACAGGGCGCGTGCAAAGTCCGTCCGCACCAGCCCCGGCGCAATGCAGTTCACCCGCACGCCGCGGGGCCCGAACTCCGCCGCCAGGTTGCGCGCCAGCTGGAAGTCCGCGGCCTTGGAGACGTTGTAGGCACCGATGGTGGTCGAGCTGGTCAGCCCGCCGATCGAGCTGACGATGATGATCGACCCCTCGCCGCGCTCGAGCATCTGCGGAGCGACCATCTGCACCAGCCAGTGGTTCGACAGCACATTGTTGTCGAGGATCTTGCGGAACTGCTCGTCGCTGATCCCGCCCAGCGGTCCGTAATAGGGGTTGGACGCCGCGTTGCAGACCAGCACGTCGATCCGCCCGAACGCCGCCATCGCCCCGTCGATCAGCCGCCTCAGCGCCTCCTTGTCGGAAATGCTTGCGGCGATAGCGACCGCGCGGCCCTCGCCGTGAGCCGCATTGATGCCGGCGGCGACCTCCTCGCACGCCTCCTGCTTGCGGCTCGAGATGACGACCTTTGCGCCATGCTCCGCCAACGCCTCGGCGATCGCGCGCCCGATGCCTCGCGACGACCCGGTGACGATCGCGACCTTGCCGGTGAGGTCGAAAAGGTTGCTCATCTCATCCTCCCCGAGATTTCTCGGGGAGGGGGACCGCCGCAGGCGGTGGAGGGGTTCTGCTCGCTCAAGACGCCCCTCCACCATGCTTCGCATGGTCCCCCTCCCCTGCAAAAGCAGGGGAGGATCGATGCTTCCCGAACTCCAATCGCGCGATCGCCCGGTTGTGGACCTCGTCCGGCCCGTCCGCGAGGCGCAAGGTGCGGATCCCCGCCCAGCTCGCGGCGAGCGGCGTATCCTGGCCAACCCCCGCACCGCCGAACGCCTGGACCGCGTCGTCGATCACCTTGAGCGCCATGTTCGGCGCCTTGACCTTGATCATCGCAATCTCGGCCTTGGCGGCCTTGTTGCCGGCCTTGTCCATGAGGTCGGCGGCCTTGAGGCATAGCAATCGCGTGCAGTCGATCTCGATCCGCGCCTCGGCGACCCTCTGCTCCCAGATGCTGTGCTCGCTGATTGCCTTGCCGAACGCGGTGCGGCTCTGCAGCCGCCTGCACATCAGCGCCAGCGCCTCCTCGGCGGCGCCGATGGTCCGCATGCAATGATGGATTCGGCCCGGCCCGAGCCGGCCCTGCGCGATCTCGAACCCGCGGCCCTCGCCGAGCAGCAGGTTGGCAGGGGGCACGCGGACATCGTCGAGCCTGATCTCCATGTGCCCGTGCGGCGCGTCGTCATAGCCATAGACGGTGAGGTGCCGCTCGACGGTCACGCCGGCCGCATCCATCGGCATCAGGATCATCGACTGCTGCCGGTGCTTCTGAGCGGAAGGATCGGTCTTGCCCATCAGGATCGCGACCTTGCACCGCGGGTCGCCCGCGCCGCTCGACCACCACTTGCGGCCGTTGATCACATATTCGTTACCGTCGCGCCGGATCTCGCATTCGATGTTGGTCGCGTCGGACGAGGCGACCTGCGGCTCGGTCATCAGGAACGCGGATCGGATTTCCCCCCGCATCAGCGGCGCCAGCCACTGGTCCTTATGCTCCCGGGTGCCGTAGCGGTGCAGCACTTCCATGTTGCCGGTGTC
>DATLFV010000168.1:0-5721 GCA_035540875.1 Sphingomicrobium sp.
TAGAGGCCGCGCCTTGCCAGCCAGGCGGCTGTTCCAGGCCGCCTTTCATGACGTGCGGTCGTGGCGGAACTGGTAGACGCGCAGCGTTGAGGTCGCTGTGGCCGAAAGGCCGTGGAAGTTCGAGTCTTCTCGACCGCACCATCCTTGCTCAGCCGGACGGCGAGCCGATCTCTTTTCGTAATGCAACTGCGTCGCAACAGCGCTGGTGCTGTCGAACGCGAAAAAGTCGTCTGGCGCGACTATTGGGAGGAAGCGATCCGCGCCGGCGGCGACAGATGAATCGCTCCCAGCCGCACCACGGACTTGCCCGCGCTCAGGGAGGCGACGACCCCAAGGCCGGCTGGAACCCCGATCGCCGCGGCGCTCTCCCTGCCAAGGCGCAGGTTATAGTCTCCATAAGCGATGCGCTCGAACAGGAAGAAGCCGTCGAAGTCCGTTCGCGCCGTTGCGACCAGCCGTCCCGCTGCGTCCACCAGCTCGACGTCGACGCCCTCGACGCCGAGGCCGCCGCTCCTGACGATCGCGCCCTCGATGTCGCCGCCGCCGACAAGGCCGATCTCGACCTCGGCCGGCACGCCCGGTCTGGGCACCACGACCTGCATCGCCTTTTTCGGCACCAGCATGGGATCGGCAAGGCTGCTCTGGTCGATGCCGACCACGACGGGGGTAAAGGTGGAGAGGCCACCGACGAGCACCGAACCCCTGGCATTAGTCGGCCGTTCGGACAGTCGGCTGCCGGTAGTGATTAGCGCACCCTTTTCGAGCGGCTCCCCCGGATCGCGCAGGCCGTTGTCGTTGAGATCGCGATAGACGCGGGCATGAACGGCGCCGGCCACCGCCAGCGGCTGGCGTGACAGGAGCAGCCCGCGTGACGCGTCGAGCGAGAAGTTGAGGTTGAGGCCGAGCGCCACCGAGCCGTCGGTCGCCGCCTCCCCGGTCAGGGCGACCGCCATCGTGCTCAGGCGCCGCACGTGCGAGATCCGGGCGCGCCCCCTCCGACCCTGGGAATCATAGGCGAGCGCCCCCTCCCAGTCCGTGCGATCCGTCGCCGACCAATAGGCCGACAGCTCCGCGTAGCGAAAGCGGGCCTGCGGTCCGATCTCGAAATCGGTGGCGGCGCGGAGCCGGATCGCGCCGAGCCGGCCGGAGCCGATCAGGCCGGCGTTGAGCTGGCCCGGCGGTGCGGGACCCGGGGCGGAATAATGTTTGCGATAGCGCAGGTGGGTGGCGAGGTTGAACCGCTGGACATTGGCAGCGAGCCGCGCCGCGGCCTCGAGATCGCGGCTGCCGTCACGATTCTCGGCCAGGCGCAGGTCGCCATGGGCGGGCAGCACCACGCGCCCCACGCGGAGCGGCGCGTCGACCGTCAGCTTGACGTCGCGCTTGCTGACTGGCGGGTCGCCGCGCAAATGAAAGTCATTTGCAGCAACCGCTTCGGCGCTGACATTCACCGAGCCGAGCTTCGCCAGCAACTGCGCGCGCGCGGCGCGGCCGCCGCCGCTTTCCGCAGCGGCCGCGACCTCGACCAGAGCGGAGCCGATCGCGCGCCGCACCGTGCCCTCGACAAAGGTAAGCCGCTCGTCACCGACCAGCATCATGCGCGCCAGCGCTCCTGCCGAGGTGCGATGGTCGAGCCCATGTTCAAGGCCGAACGCCGCCTGGGCGCGCGGCCGCGTCTCGTCGTCCGGAGGCTTGTCGAAGCTCAGGACCTCGGCGCCGGGCTGGTTGAAGCCGGCCCAGTACCAGGTCTTGCCGGGCGGCACATGGTCCTGGCCGACGTTGATCAGCTCCTCGCGCGTGCGGACCTGCCCCTGCGGCCCGTAGAGCATGATGCGGATCCGGTTTTCGCCATAGTGAAGCTGGACATCGTCGAACACATAACGCTGGCTCGCCGAGGGCCTGGCAAAGCCGAGCAGCTCGTCGTTGCGGTAGATTTCGGCGTCCCAGCCGGCCGGAAGGTCGCCTTCGAACCGGGTGCGGTCGAAGGCGGCCTGGGTATACAAGGGGCGGTTGGTAACGACGGCGCCGCGGCCGCTGGCTGGAGCGGCGGTCAGGCGGCTGTCGAACGTCGCCACGTCGCCGAGGCCCAGATGAGTGGCGCCAAGCGGCCCGAGCAGGCGGGCGTCCGGATCCGAGCGGAACGCGCGCAGCCGAAGATTGGCCGGCCTCCCGCGTTCATCGGTCGAGAGATTGGCGTCGTAGGACAGTCGCGCCAGCTCGCCGGCCGCGAAAATCGACGTGCGCCGGTCGACTTTGGCGCCGCTGTCGGCGCGGTAGGTCACGCCGGCGCTGACGATGAAGTCGAGCGCCGGGGTGCGCCACATGCGGTAGGCCAGGCGCACCTGCGGCAGCGTCGAAAGGTCGAACTTCGCCGGCTTGATGTGGGCGGCCCGCTGCTGGCGCTCGACCGCCATCTCGACGGGAAGCTTGGCCTCCGATTCGAGCAGCACGACCGAGCCGGTGGTGACCGGCTTGACGCCGATCCCGAACCAGCGGGCGAGTGCCGCCGTGTCGACGCACCAGCCCTCGGGAGTCTCGCGGATGGTGCCGGAGGCAATCGGATCCTGCCTGCCGCGGTAGCTGGCGGTGCGCGACGCGAGGTCAATGGCGATGCGATTGTCTTCCTTGAACGCCCAGCCAGCCGCCTTCTTGGTCATGAGATCGACCGTGACCGGCACGTCGAGGGTGGCGATGAAGTCGCCGAGCATCACGCAGGTGCCCTCGGGCGTCTGATAGGCGCGCACGCCGTCGCCGAGCTTGTACTGGCGGATCCGGACATCGAGCAGGAACTGGGCTTCGGGGTCGGCGACCCAGCCGTCGGGCTGCGGCGGGTTGGCCGCGGACGCGGTCACGCTGCCGGCGCCGGTCAGCGCCAGCAGCGTCGCAAGCTTGCGCAGCCAGAGCCGGCCGCGGCGCATGGCGACGGGTCCTTGCCCCTCGCCCTTTAGCGGAGCACCGCCTGGGTCTCGGCGATCATGCGATTGCCGTCGTCGAAGGTCTCGACATATTGGACCGTGACCGGGCCCCTGATGTCGCCCTTGAAGCTGTCGTCGACGGGGATCGACACGCGGCGCGTTCCGACTTCCTTGTAGACGGCGACGGCCTTCTGGACCGCCACCGGATCCTTGTGCCCGGCCTTGAGCACCCGCACCTCGCCGAAGGTCGAGCGCGTGCCGGAACGGCTGAGGTCGAGCGCGACCGAGCGCTTGCCGTCCTTCTGCTCGAGCTGGACGTTGGCGATCCCTGCCGTTGCCGTGAGGCTGCCAAGGCGGACGATCACCGGGATGGTGACTCCATAGACCGGGATCAAAGCGAAGTTCAGGCCCTTGGCGGGCGTGTCCGTCTTGGCCGCGACCGGGGTGGCGGGCGGGATCGCGCGGAACAGCATGTGCACGCGATACTCGCCGTCCGGCAGCCCTTGCGGCGGGCGCGCGGCAATGCGGATCGACTGCGGCTGGTTGGGCGCGAGCGTCACGCGGCGCGGGGCGTAGACGATCATCTCCTGCGCGATCTTGTCCTCGGCGGAGGCCTCGGTGACTTCGACCAGCCCGCCGTCGGGCGTCATCCGGCGCAATTCGACCGAGACGCGGTAGGTCGCGGGCTCCTCGCCGATGTTGTTGAGGATCACCTCGGCGCCCTTGCGGCCGTCAAGCACGAGCCGGGTCGGCGCGACCAGCAGGTCGCCGATGCCCGCTGTGGCAGGGACCGCGCCGGCAAGCAGCGGCGCGGTCAGCAAGGCGGCAGCGATGGCGCGCTTGAGTGCGATGTTCATTTCGGCGATCCC
Source organism: Sphingomicrobium sp. (assembly GCA_035540875.1). Taxonomy (GTDB): domain Bacteria; phylum Pseudomonadota; class Alphaproteobacteria; order Sphingomonadales; family Sphingomonadaceae; genus Sphingomicrobium. The sequence goes on from DATLFV010000168.1 coordinate 3,785, forward strand.
CCGGAATCTTTCAAAACCAGCGTTTGTTTGCTCCAAAATGGTTTAATTTCCCTCAACCACGGGCGCTGAACGCAACGAAAAAGGGGCCGCCGTTGCCGGCGACCCCTCCCTGCCCCAGCCCCGCGGGCGGCGCATGCGTCAATCTGATCAATAGTTGACGGTGACTGCGAAGGTGCCGCTGTAGGTGCCCTCGACAGTGGCGCCGCTGACGGTGATGTTGCCGCCGAGCGAAAAGTCCGTGCCCGCCGTACCGGAGTTGCCGAGGTTGACGGTGCCCGGGCTGTCCACCGTCATCGTCAGCGTCTTGCTGGGATCGGCCGAGTTGGTCAGCGTGACGTTGCCGGTGTTGACCGTGACATTGGTGTTGTTGACGCCGGTGATCTTGTACTTGGCGACCTGCGGGGTACCCGAGCAGGTGACATTGCCGGAAGGGCAGCTGAACACGCCGGCCCGGCTGATGCCGACCGTCGTGCTGCCGCTGTTGACCAGCGTGATCGAGCCCAGGTCGAGATCCTGCACCCAGGTGAGCGTAAGCGGCTTGACGATGCGCGCGGTGGCGGTCGCCTGCTTGTCCGGCTGAGTCTGGGCGAGCGCCGGCGTGGCACTCAGCGCCAATGCGGCAGCGGCCGCAGTGATGCGAAGAAGATTGGTCATGTTCGTTTCCCCACTGGTCCGTGATGACATCGGCTGCCCGACCGCAGTTGGGTCATCCGTGATGCCGTCATTAACCGAGGCCGCTTACGGCTTTGCTCAAGGCATTGGTTAACGCCACGTTCGTATTTAAGCCGAAACGGATGCTCGTCTTTATTGATATTCGACGGTGATCGGGATGTCGCCGCGATAGTCGCCCTCGGCGTCGCCTTGAACGCGGAGGCGCCCTCCGAAGCGGAATGCCAGCATTCCGTTGGCGCCGAGCCTGGGTGCCGATGGCAGGGTGCTGGTGATCGGCTCGATGACGATCGCGGCGCCGCTCAACGAATGCATGACGATGCGCGTGGGCAGCTGGACGCGCAGCCAGCGGCCAGGCTCGCCGCGCACGACCACCGAGCCGACCATCGCCCGGCCCGATATCGCCCCCACGGTGCCGCTGACGCTGCGCGAGCCGTCCGGCAGCAGGGTCGCGCTGCCCTCCCCCTCGCCGAGCAGCACCAGCCGGTCGAAGTCGAGGCTGGTCTCCACTTCCAGCGCGACAGGCGCCGCGCCGGGGCCGTCTTCCGCCCCAGTCGCCGGCGTCCCGCACAGCCGGCATTGCCCCGCGGCCTTTGCCGGCACGGCAAGCGCGCTCGCGGCGAGCGCCATCATCGGCAGCAAGAGCCTGGTGCGTCCCATCTTGCCGCACACCTATTCACTCACCAGCTAAAGCAGGGTTAATCCAAGGCTAAGCCGCCGGAGCGCCACAGGAGCCGCGATGACCGACAAGATCCAGCGCAGCGACGCCGAATGGCGCGCGATCCTTTCCCCCGAGCAGTACCGCATCCTGCGCCAGGCCGGGACCGAGGCGCCATGGTCGGGGGCGCTGCTCGGCACGAAGGAGCAGGGCGAGTTCCGCTGTGCCGGCTGCGGCGAGACCCTGTTTGCCAGCAGCGACAAATATGACAGCGGCAGCGGCTGGCCGAGCTTCACCCGGCCGGTCGGGGATGATGCGGTCAGCGAGGTCCGCGACGGCAGCCATGGCATGATCCGCACAGAGGTCCGCTGCGCCCGCTGCGACGGGCACCTCGGGCACGTCTTCGACGACGGGCCCGGCCGCGATGGCCTGCGCTACTGCATCAATTCGGCGGCGCTGGACTTCGCCAAGCGCGATGGGGGGCGCGGCTGACTTGTCGCCGGGCCGCAGCTTTCCTACTGCTTGACGGTTGATGGCCCGAACGGACCCCAAACAACCGGCCGCCAAGCCGGCCCGCGCGCGCCGCCCGCTGGCGATGGCGTTCCAGATC
>DATLFV010000169.1:0-19002 GCA_035540875.1 Sphingomicrobium sp.
GCGCCCGCCGCGGCTCGCCCACGGCCCGCCGGGGACCACGCCGCCCTCGGCAGTAAGACGTATGATCTTGCCGAGATCCTGCGCCATGTCCTGCGCCGGCTCCATCTTCTGGCGGTCACCCGAGGAGAGGAACAGGGTCCCATCGGGGGCGAAGGCGATGCGGTGGGCGAAATGGCCGTCGCCGGTGACCTTCGGCGTCTGGCGCCAGATGACCTTGAATCCGGTCAGCCGGGGTTGGCCCTGGAGCTGGAGCCGGCCGTAGCCAAGCACGGCGCCGCTTGTGCCGTTTGCGCCCGCCTCGACATAGGTCAGATAGACCCGCTGGTTGCCAGCGAAGCCGGGATGGGCAACGACATCGCCAAGGCCGCCCTGGCCGGCGACCTTTGCCGTGGGAACGCCGGCGACGGGCTGGCGCTTGCCCGTCGCGACATCGAGCAGCCAAAGCTTGCCCTCCTTTTCGCTGATCAGCGCCATGTTCGTCTGCCGCGCGCCGCCGCCCGGCAGGAAGTCCATCGCCCACGGGCTGGTGAAGTTCGCCACCGGCGTGACGCTGAACGGCCGTTCGCCGCTGCCCTGCTGCGCGGAGGTCGATGGCGCCGCGCCGCACGCGGCAACTACCAGCAAAAGGGCAGCTTGTGTGAACCGTATCGTCATCAAAGAGCGTTCCTTCGTTGCTTGGCCCAAGCCCCCGCGCGGGCGATATAGGGATTTACGTGATAGCCTCCACCCTGCTCTCCCTCACTACGGCCATTCCGCCGCATCCCATGGCGCAGGCCGAGGCCAAAAGAATCGGCCGCCGCGCCTTCCGCGGCAAGGCGGCGTTGTTCGATCGCCTGTCCACCGTGTTCGACAATGCGGGGATCGACCAGCGCTACCTGGTGGCCGAGGCGGACTGGTACGAACAACCGCGCGGCTGGGCGGAGCGCAACGCCTTGTACCTGGAATCGGCCGAACGCCTGTTTACCGAGGTCGCGGCTCGGGCGATCGCCGCCGCCGGCCTCAAGCCCACTGACATCGACGGCGTGGTCACCGTTTCGACGACCGGCATCGCCACGCCGAGCCTCGAGGCCCGCGCTGCCCCGCGGCTTGGCCTGAGGCCAGATATCGCCCGAGTTCCCTTGTTCGGGCTCGGCTGCGCCGGCGGGGTCAGCGGCCTTGGCACCGCCGCCCGACTGGCGGGGGCCCACCCGGGCAGCCGCTGGCTGTTCGTCACGGTCGAGACCTGCTCGATCTCGATCCGGCTCGACAGCGACGATCCGGCAGCGATCGTCGCCACCGCTCTGTTCGGGGACGGCGCCGCCGCGGCCGTGATCGGGCCGGGCGAGCGGCCGCTGGCGCGGATCACCGGCGCCGCCGAACGGCTGTGGCCCGAGACCCTGCGGATCATGGGGTGGGACATCGAGGACCCGGGGCTGGCGGTGGTGTTCGACCGCGCCATCCCGCCGTTCATCGAGCGCGAGCTGGCGAGCGCCATGGCCGACATGCTGCAGCAGCTCGGCGTCGGCCGCGGGGACATCCGCCGCTTCTGCTGCCACCCGGGCGGAGTGAAGGTGATCGACGCCATCGAGGCAGCGCTGGCGCTGCCGCGCGGGGAGCTGGATGTCGAACGCGACGTGCTTCGGGACTTCGGCAACATGAGCGCGCCGACGGTGCTGTTCGTGCTCGACCGCCTGCTCGCCCGCGGCCTGCCCGAGCAGGTGCTGATGACGGCGTTCGGCCCAGGCTTCACCTGCGCCGGGCTGATGATCGAACAGCCGTGATGTGGCCAGCGATCGCCATACTCGCCTTCGTCACCTTCCAGCGCGTGGCCGAACTGGCGCTGGCGCGCAGCAACACGCGGGCGCTGCTGGCGGCCGGTGGCCGCGAGCATGGCGCGGGGCACTATCCGTTGATCGTCGCCGTGCATGCCGCGTGGCTGGCGAGCCTGTGGCTGCTCGCTCCGGGCAGGCCGGTCCACTTGCCGATGCTTGGCCTGTTCATGCTGCTGCAGGCTGGCCGGGTGTGGGTGATCCGCACGCTGGGGCCGCGCTGGACGACACGGATCATCGTCCTTCCGGCCGCGCCGCGGGTGACGACCGGCCCGTTCCGCTTCCTGTCCCATCCCAATTATCTGGTGGTGGTCGGCGAGATTGCCGTGCTGCCCCTCGTCTTCGGCCTGTGGCAGGTCGCTCTGCTGTTCAGCCTGCTGAACGCAGCGGTGCTGGCGATCCGGATCCGCGCCGAAGAGCGGGCGCTGCACGCGGCGGAGATTGTGCCCGGGCAGGAGCGCGTCTAGCAGGCGGCCATGAGATATGTCGTCATCCTTGCCACGCTGGCGCTTGCCGGCTGCGTCACTGCTCCAGCAACGCCGGCGCCCGCCGACGCTTTCTTCGCGCGGCTCGCTTCGCTCTGCGGCCAGGCCTTCGAAGGGCAGATCGCCAGCCCGGCGGTCGAGGCTGATGCGGCTTTTGCCGGCAAGCGCCTCGTCATGCACGTGCGCGAATGCTCGAGCGACACCATCCGAATCCCGTTCCACGTCGGTACGGATCGCTCCCGCACCTGGGTGATCACGCGCACCGCATCGGGCCTGCGCCTCAAGCACGACCATCGCCACGAGGACGGCAGCGAGGACCGGCTGACCCAATATGGCGGCGACACGGTCAATGCCGGGACCGCGGCGCGCCAGGAATTCCCCGCCGACGCATTCTCGAAGGCAATGTTCGTTCGCGAGAACATCCCGCAGTCCGCGGCCAATGTCTGGGCCATGGAAGTCGAGCCGGGGCGCCTGTTCGGCTATGAGCTGCGCCGGCCGAGCCGTTACTTCCGCGTCGATTTCGACCTCTCCCGCCCGGTCGCCCTTCCGCCGCCACCCTGGGGCGCAACGCGTTAGCCGGAGCGTTGCAGACTGCTTGCGCCGCACGCGCGACAAGCCTATATCGCCGCTCTCTCCTCGACATCGTTAGATGCTGAGGCTGGTGCCCCACCGGGCGCCGGTCGGAGAGGCGTTTTGATTTGTTCGAAGGACGTGCATGGCGGACATGGCCGCTCTCACCAGGCTGATCGAGCCCGAGGTCGAGGACCTCGGCTACGGCCTCGTGCGCGTGGCGATGCTCGGCGGGCGCTCCGACCCGACGCTGCAGATCATGGCTGAGCGGCCCGACACCCGGCAGCTCGATCTCAGCGATTGCGAGCGCATTTCAAGGCGCGTTTCGGAGCGGCTCGATGAACTCGAGGCTGAGGGTGCCGACCCGATCGCCGGCGGTTATCGGCTCGAGGTCAGCTCCCCGGGCATCGACCGGCCGCTGACGCGCCTCAAGGATTATGACGACTGGTCGGGGCACGAGGCGCGCATCACGCTCGCCGAGCCGCAGGACGGCCGCAAGATATTCTCCGGCACGCTCGCCGGAACCGAGGGCGAAACCGTGCGCCTCATGGGCAAGGACGGAAAGTCCTACGCCATCCCCTTCACCGCCATTGCCTCGGCCAAGCTGCTGCTGACCGATGCCCTGATCAAAGCCACAGCCCCGCTCAGCACCGAAGGTGCCGACACCATAAAAACCCAAGAGGACTAGACGAAATGGCCACTGCCGCCCCCGCGCCGCCATCCGCCAACAAGGCCGAGTTGCTCGCCATCGCCGATTCGGTCGCGCGCGAGAAACTGATCGACCGCGGCATCGTCATCGAGGCGATGGAGGATGCGATCCAGCGCGCCGCGCGGGCCCGCTACGGTGCCGAGAACGACATCCGCGCCAAGCTCGATCCCGTCACCGGCGACCTCAGGCTGTGGCGCGTGCTCGAGGTGGTCGAGGAGCCCGAGGACCACTTCAAGCAGATCGACATCAAGGGCGCGCAGAAGCTCAAGAGCGACGCCGCGCTCGGCGACTTCATCGTCGACCCGCTGCCGCCGATCGAGTTCGGCCGAATCGCCGCCCAGGCGGCCAAGCAGGTGATCTTCCAGAAGGTCCGCGATGCCGAGCGCGAGCGCCAGTACGAGGAGTTCAAGGACCGCGCCGGCGAGGTCATCACCGGAGTCGTCAAGCGCGTCGAGTTCGGCCATGTCGTGGTCGACCTCGGCCGCGCCGAGGGCGTCATCCGCCGCGACCAGCAGATCCCGCGCGAGATGGTGCGGGTCGGCGACCGCATCAGGTCGCTGATCCTGCGCGTTTCCCGCGAAGCCCGCGGCCCGCAGATCTTCCTGTCGCGCGCTCACCCGGACTTCATGAAGAAGCTGTTCGCGCAGGAAGTGCCGGAAATCTACGACGGCATCATCGAGATCAAGGCCGCCGCCCGGGACCCCGGCAGCCGCGCCAAGATCGGCGTCATCAGCCACGACAGCTCGATCGATCCGGTCGGCGCCTGCGTCGGCATGAAGGGCAGCCGGGTCCAGGCGGTGGTCCAGGAGCTGCAGGGCGAGAAGATCGACATCATCCCCTGGTCGGAGGACCTGGCGACTTTCGTCGTCAACGGGCTCCAGCCGGCGACCGTCAGCCGGGTCGTCATCGACGAGGAGGAGGGGCGTATCGAGGTGGTGGTCCCCGACGACCAGCTCAGCCTGGCGATCGGGCGGCGCGGGCAGAACGTGCGCCTGGCCTCGCAGCTGACCAACAGCCAGATCGACATCCTCACCGAGGCCGACGCCAGCGAGAAGCGTCAGCGCGAATTCGTCGAGCGCTCGACCATGTTCCAGGAGGAGCTCGACGTCGACGAGACGCTCGCCCAGTTGCTGGTGGCCGAAGGCTTCACGACGCTCGACGAGGTCGCTTACGTCGAGCTCGACGAGATCGCGTCGATCGAGGGCCTCGACGACGACATCGCCACCGAGCTGCAGAGCCGCGCCGGCGAAGCGCTCGAGCGTCGCGAGGCGGCGGCACGCGAGGAGCGCCGAAGGCTCGGGGTCGACGATGCGCTGGCCGAGCTGCCGCATCTCACCGAGGCGATGCTGGTGACGCTCGGCAAGGCCGGCATCCGCACGCTCGACGACCTCGCCGATCTTGCCACCGACGAGCTGATCCAGAAGAAGCGGCCCGAGCAGCGCCGTCAGCGGGAGCCGAGCAACCGGCCCGAGGACAAGGGCGGCGTGCTCGCCGATTTCGGCCTGAGCGAAGAGCAGGGCAACGAGATCATCATGGCCGCCCGGGCGCACTGGTTCGAGGATGAGCCGCAACAGGAGGACGCTGTTGCGGAAATCGAGCAATGATAATCGGCCGGTAACGAGTAGCGCTCGTCCCGGGCGGGTGCACGAAAGCGCCGAAGTCGGGACGAGCGAAGATGGCGATCGGCATCAACCCGAACGCACCTGTGTGCTCACTCGGCGCAAGGGCACGCGCGAGGAGCTGATCCGGCTCGCGCTCGGCCCCGACGGCAGCGTCGCGCCCGACGTTCGGGCGCGGGCGCCTGGCCGCGGCGCCTGGATCTCGGTTGCCCGCGCGGAACTCGACGCCGCCAACGCCAAGGGCAAGCTCAAGGGTGCGCTCGCCCGCGCGTTCAGGACCGACAAGCTCGAAATCCCCGCCGATCTTGGCGCCCGCACCGAGGCGGCGCTGCGCCAGGCGGCGCTCGACCGGCTCGGCATGGAGGCGCGCTCGGGCAACCTCATCAACGGCTCGGAGCGGGTCGAAACGGCCGCGCGCAACGGCAAGGTCCACCTGCTGCTCCACGCGCTTGACGCCGGCGAGGACGGCCGCCGCCGCCTCGACCAGGCGTGGCGCGTCGGGGGCGGCGCGGAACGGGGCCTTATATTCCCTGAAGGCCGCGCTATCTTGTCCATGGCCTTGGGGCGCGAAAATGTGGTACATGTCGCCCTGACCGATCCCGCTGCCGCTGCGCGCGTTGCCCACGCGCTTGCACGATGGCGGGCTTTCAGCGACCCCGATCGTGGTCTGCAAGGCGGAGAACCCGCCTCAGGCTCCGGCTCGGCTGAAGAACGAGACGAAGGATAAGAATGTCAGACCAGACCGAAAAGCCGAAGCTTGGAACCCGGCCGCCGCTGGGCCTCAAGCGCACGGTCGAGACCGGCAAGGTCAAGCAGAGCTTCAGCCACGGCCGCTCGAACACGGTGGTGGTCGAGGTCAAGAAACGCCGCACCTTCGGCCGGCCCGGCGAGGCTCCGCCCGAGGCGCCCAAGCCCGCGCCCGCCGCCGAAGCGCCGAAGCCGGCGCCGCAGCCGGCCGCGCCCGTGCCGGCCCCGGCACGTCGCCCGGTCGACGACATCACCGCCCGCAAGGAGATGCAGGCGCGGCTGCTGCGCGAGGCCGAGGAAGCCCGCATGACGGCGCTCGAGGAGGCTCGCCGCCGCGAGGAGCAGGCCAAGGTCAATGCCACCGAGGAAGAGCGGCGCCGCGCCGAAGACAATCGCCGCGCCGAGGAAGCCGCTGCCGAGGAAGCGCGACGCCGGGCCGAAGAGGAAGCGCGCGCGCTGACGGAAACCCCGGCCGAGGCCGCGGCGCCTGAGGCCGCGCCGGCTGCGCAAGACGAGGAGCGCGGCTTCCGCCGTCCCGCTGGCCATGCGCCCGTGCCCAAGCGCCCCGAGCCGGCGCGCCCAACCCGCGGCCGCGAGGATCGCCGTCACTCGGGCAAGCTCACCGTCACCCGCGCTTTGTCGGGCGAGGACGACAGCCGCGCCCGCAGCCTTGCTGCGCTGCGCCGCGCCCGGGAAAAGGAAAAGCGCCACCACCAGCAGGCCGGCCCCGCCGCAAAGCAGGTTCGCGACGTCGTCGTGCCCGAGGCGATCACCGTGCAGGAGCTCGCCAACCGCATGGCCGAACGCGGCGCCGATCTGGTCAAGGCGCTCTTCAAGATGGGCATGCCGGTGACGCTGACCCAGACGATCGACCAGGACACGGCCGAGCTGCTGGTCACCGAGTTCGGGCACAACATCAAGCGCGTCAGCGAGTCTGACGTCGAGATCGGCATCGGCGGCGAAGAGGATGCGGCGGAAACCTTGCAGTCGCGGCCGCCGGTGGTCACCATCATGGGCCACGTCGACCATGGCAAGACGTCACTGCTCGACGCGATCCGCGGTGCCGACGTGGTTGCGGGCGAGGCCGGCGGCATCACCCAGCACATCGGCGCCTATCAAGTGACGGTGCCGAGCGGCGACAAGATCACCTTCCTCGACACGCCCGGCCACGAGGCGTTCACCGAAATGCGCGCGCGCGGCGCGAACGTCACCGACATCGTTGTGCTGGTCGTGGCCGCTGACGACGGGCTGAAGCCGCAGACCATCGAGGCGATCAACCACACCAAGGCGGCCGGCGTGCCGATGATCGTCGCGATCAACAAGATCGACAAGCCCGACGCGCGGGCGCAGCGCGTCCGCGAGGAGCTGCTGCAGCACGAGGTGATCGTCGAGGAGATGGGCGGCGACGTCCAGGACGTCGAAGTGTCGGCTCTCAAGAAGACCAATCTCGACAAGCTGCTGGACGCGATCCAGATCCAGGCCGAGATCCTCGAGCTCAAGGCCAATCCAGACCGCCCTGCCGAAGGTACGGTGGTCGAGGCCAAGCTCGACAAGGGCCGCGGTCCGCTTGCGACCGTGCTGGTGCAGCGCGGCACGCTTCGGGTCGGTGACGTGTTCGTGGCCGGCGCGTCGAGCGGCAAGGTCCGCGCGCTCGTGGATGACAAGGGGCGGCAGGTGAAGGAAGCTCCGCCAGCCTTCCCGGTCGAGGTGCTTGGCCTGTCTGCCGTGCCATCGGCCGGCGACCCGATCACGGTCGTCGAGAACGAGGCCCGGGCTCGCGAAGTGGCGGCGTACCGGCAGAGCGTGCTCGACCGCAAGCGCACCACATCCGCGCCCGTAAGCCTCGAGAACATGTTCGCCTCGCGCGCCTCGACGACGATGGAATTTCCGCTGGTCGTCAAGGCCGACGTGCACGGTTCGGTCGAAGCGATCGTCCACGCGCTCAACCGCCTCTCGACCGACGAGATCCGGGTGCGCATCCTGCATTCGGGTGTCGGCGCGATCACCGAAAGCGATGTCACCTTGGCGAGTGCGTCGGGAGCGCCGATCATCGGCTTCAATGTCCGGCCCAACGCCAAGGCGCGCGAGATCGCCACGCGCAACAAGGTCGAGCTTCGCTACTACGACGTCATCTATCACCTCACCGACTGGGCGAAGGGCGCCATGGCCGGCGAGCTCGGCCCGGAGATCATCGAGACGGTGGTCGGCCGCGCCGAGGTCCGCGAGGTGTTCCCGGCCGGCAAGCGCGACAAGGCCGCCGGCCTGCTGGTGCTCGAGGGCGTCATCCGCAAGGGTCTCAACGCCCGCCTCACCCGCGAGGACGTGATTGTGTCGAAAACCACCATTTCGTCGCTGCGCCGATTCAAGGACGATGTCGCGCAGGTCATTGCCGGCCTCGAATGTGGCGTGCTGCTTGCCGATACCAACGACATCAAGGCAGGCGACAGGCTCGAGGTGTTCGAGGTCGAGGAGCGGGCGCGCACGCTCTGACGAGCCGCCGAGCGTAACGTAAGCGGAGCGAAGCGAGCGTCTTACGTCGAGAGACGCGAGCAGCGGACGGCCTGCAGCGCAAGCTGACAGGGCCGACGGCGCGGATTTACTCCGCGCCGGCACCGCCGGTAGGAGTGAACCATGCGCAAGAACGAAACTGCGGAAGGCCGATCGGTCCGCCTGCTGCGCGTCGGCGAGCAGGTGCGCCACGTGCTGAGCGAGATCCTGGCGCGCGGCGACGTGCATGACGAAACGCTGCAAAGCCACCTCGTCAGCGTCACCGAGGTGCGCATGTCACCGGACCTCAGGCATGCCACCGTGTTTGTGAAGCCTTTGCTCGGCCAGGACGAGGAGCAGGTGCTCAAGGCGCTCCGCACCAACACCGCCTTCCTGCAGCGCGAGGTCGCCCATCGGGTCCGCATGAAATATGCCGCCAAGCTCAAGTTCCTGGCCGACGAGAGCTTCGACGAAGGCAGCCACATCGACCGTCTGCTGCGCTCGAACCACGTGGCGCAGGACCTCGGCGAGGAATGACCGATCCGCTGACGGCGGTGATGCACGGCCACGACTGTCGCGCCGAATTGTTCGCCGAGCAGCACCGCGCCCCGCTCAAGTTAGCCTGTGCCGAGGACCGCGACATCTGGGCGATCTATTCGGCGTCCTTCGACGAAGCGCACTTCGACGCCAGCATCGACAGGCTCGCCTCCGCTCCCGCCAACCGCACCTTCGTCCTGTTCGATGGCGACGAGCTTGCGGGCATGGCGAGCTTCATCGGCATCGACGAGGACCGGCAGGTGCTGGAGATCGGCGCTACTTATTACCGTCCTCACCTGCGCGGCACCGGGCTCAACCGCCGTGTCAAGGACATGATGCTGAAGCGCGCGTTCAACTGCGGCATCCGCCGCGTCGAGTTCCGCGTCGACGCGCGCAACCTGCGCTCGCAGGTGGCGATGAAGGCGCTGGGCGCGGTCCGCGAGGGCGTGCTTCGCGCCGACCGCATCACCTGGACTGGTCATGTTCGCGACACCGTCCTGTTCGCCATCCTGAGCCACGAATGGCCGGTGCCGGGCGGCGCCGCTCGCTAACGGGCCGCCGGCGCCTGGCGCGCCGATTCCAGCATCGCCGCGGAGTCGATGTGGACCGTCGCTCCCGGTCCCAGCGGCAGGTCGAGCGCCACCCAGGCGATCACCAGCGCCACGCCGGAGAGCAAAAGCCCGATCGAATAGGGCAGCATGACCGCGGCAAGGCTGCCGATGCCGAACTCCTTCTGCCAACGCTGGCAGAAGATCAGGATCAACGGGAAATAGACCATCAGCGGCGTGATGATGTTGGTCGCTCCGTCGCCGACGCGATAGGCGGCAGTGCTCATCTCCGCGCTGATCCCGAGCAGCAGCAGCATCGGCACCAGCACCGGGGCGAGCAATGCCCATTTGGCGCTGGCCGAGCCGACGAACAGGTTCAGGAAGGCGCTGAACAGCACGATCATTGCGAGCAGCAGGGGCGCCGGAAGGGCGAGTGCACGAAGGCCGTCGGCACCGTGCACGGCAAGGATCAGGCCCAGGTTGGACCAGCCGAACATGGCGACGAAATGCGCGGCGGCGAACGCCAGCACCAGGTAATAAGCAAGGTCGCCCATGGCACCTGACATCATCTGCACGAGCCCACGGTGGTCGCGGATGGTGCCGACCGCCGCTCCGTAAGCCCAGCCGGCGGCGAGGAAGAGCAGGAAGAAGCCCGCAACCAGGGAGCGGTAGAAGGGCGTCAGCCGTGCTTCGGGGGCGCCGGTCTCGTCGATTAGCGGCGTTCCCGGTCCGACCGTGAACAAGGTCCACAAAGCCACGACGGCCAAAGCGGCAAGGCCGGCGCGGCGCAGGCCCTTGCGCTCCGGCGTGGTGAGCGGCTGGTCCTGCGCCTCCCCTTCGGCGGCCGCGGCGCTCGGTTGCCCGGCGGCGACGCGCTCGGCATCGCTGGGCGGCGCGTAACGGCCGAGCCTCGGCTCGATGATGCGGTCGGTCACGTACCAGATCACCGGCAGGAAGACGAAGGTCATCGCGGCGATGAAGAACCAGTTGCCGGCGATGTTCGCCTGCCAGTCGCCGAACACGGTTTCGACCGCGGCCTCGGTGATTCCGAACAGCAAGGCGTCGAGCTGCCCGGGCAGCAGGTTCGCGGAGAAGCCCCCCGACACGCCGGCGAACGCCGCTGCGATGCCTGCGATCGGGTGACGCCCGGCCGCGGCGAAGATCACGCCTGCAAGCGGGATCAGGACGACATAAGCGGCGTCGGCGGCAAGATTGCCCATCATCGCCACCAAGGCGACGATCGGGGTCAGCAGCGACTTGGGGGCATTGCGCACGCCCGCGCGCATCGCCGTCCCGAACAGTCCGGAACGCTCGGCAACGCCGGCGCCGAGCATCACCACCAGCACGTAGCCGAGCGGATGGAAGTGGGTGAACGTCGTGGGCATGTCGACCCACAGCTTCTGGATGTTCTCGGCCGAAAGCAGGCTCGCGGCGGCGATCACCCGCCGCGCGCCCGTTTCCTCGTCCACCTCGGCGGGGTGGATCGCCGACCAGCCAAGCAGCGATGCAAGGATCGAGACGAGCATCAATCCGGCGATCAGCCAGACGAAGATGAACACCGGATCCGGCAGGCGATTGCCGGTACGCTCGACCCAGCCCAGGAACCCGCGCTGAGGTGCCGCCTGCTCGCTCCTTGTTGCCACGCGCCTATTCTCCTCTGTCGTTCAGCCCGGTGGCCCGCCTCCGGCTTTGCCGATAGATGGGCAATATGGCCAAGCTCTATTTCTACTATGCAGCAATGAACGCAGGAAAGTCGACGACCCTGCTGCAGGCCGACTTCAATTATCGCGAGCGGGGCATGGGTACGATGCTGTGGACGGCCGCCCACGATGACCGCGCCGGTGGGGGTGTGATCGGCTCGCGGATTGCGCTGTCGGCGCCGGCGCACATCTATTCCGATCAGGTCGACCTGTTCGACGCCGTGGCCGAGGAGATCAAGCGACGCCCGCTTCACTGCGTGCTGGTGGACGAGGCGCAATTCCTCACCCGCGACCATGTGCTGCAGCTGTGCCGGATCAGCGACGATCTTGGCATTCCGGTGCTCTGCTACGGCCTGCGAACCGACTTCCAGGGCGTGCTGTTCGAAGGCAGCGCCGCTCTGCTCGCGCTCGCCGACGCGTTGATCGAATTGAAGGCGGTCTGCGACTGCGGCCGCAAGGCGAGCATGAACCTGCGGGTGGACGCCGAGGGCCGCGCAGTTGCCGCGGGCGCCCAGACGGAGATTGGCGGCAATGACCGTTATGTCGGCCTGTGCCGCCGCCACTTTTTCGCGCGACTGCGCGAAGGCGAGGCGCACCAGATGAGCCTGGCGCTGCCGCGCACCTGAATGCTGCACGGCTGGATCATCCTCGACAAGCCGGTGGGCCTCGGCTCCACTCAGGCTGTCGCCGCCGTCAAGCGCCTGCTGCGCGAGGCGGGCGAACCGAAGGCCAAGGTCGGCCATGGCGGTACGCTCGACCCGCTGGCGAGCGGCGTGCTGCCGATCGCGCTCGGGGAAGCCACCAAGCTCGCCGGCCGCATGCTCGATGCCACCAAGGCCTATGATTTCACGATTACGTTCGGCGGCGAGACCGACACGCTCGATGCCGAGGGCGAGGTAGTTGCGACCAGCGACCTCCGACCGAGCCTGGGGCAGGTGCATGCGGTGCTGCCGGCCTTTACCGGAAGCATTGCGCAGGTGCCGCCGGCCTATTCCGCACTGAAGATCGCGGGCAAGCCGGCATATGCCCGCGCCCGCGCCGGCGAGGAGCTGGAAATGGTGGGCCGGCGGGTAACGATCCACTCTCTCACCCTCCGTCACCCTGAACTCGTTTCAGGGTCCAATTCGTCAGCTGCCGAGCAGTCCCCCGAACGGATGCTGAAACAAGTTCAGCATGACGGGCTTGAGGAGATCACCCTCTCCGCAACGGTGTCGAAAGGCACCTATATCCGCAGCCTCGCCCGCGACATTGCGCAGGCGCTCGGCACCGTCGGCCATGTGACGATGCTGCGCCGGACGCGGGCGGGTCCGTTCGGCCTCGACGAGGCTATTTCGCTGGACTTTCTGAGCGAGTCCGCTAAGGCGCGGCAGCTGACGAGGGCGGTGCTTTCACTGGAAGCGGCGCTGGACGACATCCCGGCCCTCCCCGTCACCTCCGGCCAGGCCCAGCTGCTCCGACATGGACAGCGGCTTGCCGGATTTCCCGCGTCGCCGGGGCTTCAGCTCGCCACTCACGAAAATCGTGCCGTGGCGCTGGTCGAAGCCCTGGAAGACGGCCTGAAGGTCGTGCGCGGGTTCAACGTCTAGCCTTAGGAGTACGAAACGATGTCGATTACCGCCGACCGCAAGCAGGAAGTGATCAAGGAACATGGCCGCGGCTCCGACGACACGGGTTCGCCCGAGGTCCAGGTCGCGATCCTGACCAGCCGCATCCAGACGCTGACCGACCATTTTAAGACCCACGCGAAGGACAATCACTCGCGCCGTGGCCTGCTGATGATGGTCAACAAGCGCCGGTCGCTGCTCGATTATCTGCGCCGCAAGGACGAGCAGCGTTATCTCGACTTGATCGCCAAGCTCGGTCTGAGGAAGTGACGGGAAGCCGCCCACGGGCGGCTTTTTGTCATCCTGAACTCGTTTCAGGATCCATCTTGTCACCCGAAGCGACGGTCTTCGGAATGGATGCTGAAACGAGTTCAGCATGACGATTGGGGCTTCTCCGCATTCCGGCGGGTGGGCCTTGGGGGCAAGAAAAGGCCCCGAACCGCAGCGGGCCGGTTTGCCCGCACTAGCTGAACCCGCCGGCATTCGGCCCGCGGGCAAAGGAAATCATATGTTCAATATCAAGACTGTTGAGATCGAGCTGGGCGGACAGACCCTCAAGCTCGAAACGGGCCGGGTTGCCCGCCAGGCCGACGGCGCGGTGCTCGCGACCCTCGGCGAAACCGTGGTGCTCTGCGCGGTGACCGCCGCCAAGTCCGTCAAGCCGGGCCAGGACTTCTTCCCGCTGACTGTCCACTATCAGGAAAAATTCTCGGCCGCCGGGCGCATCCCGGGCGGCTTCTTCAAGCGCGAGCGCGGCGCGACCGAAAAGGAAACGCTGACCAGCCGCCTCATCGACCGTCCGATCCGGCCACTGTTCCCGGAGGGCTTCTACAATGAGGTCCTGGTGATCGCCCACGTCCTTTCCTACGACGGCGAGAACGAACCCGACGTGCTGGCGATGATCGCCGCCTCGGCCGCGCTGACGATCAGCGGCGTTCCCTTCATGGGCCCGATCGGCGCCGCCCGCGTCGGCTTCAAGGACGGCGAATATATCCTCAATCCGTCGAGCCAGCAGATCGCCGAGGGCGACCTCGACCTCGTCGTTGCAGGCACCCCGAACGCCGTGATGATGGTCGAATCCGAAGCCAAGGAGCTTTCGGAAGACCAGATGCTGAAGGCGGTGATGTTCGGCCACGAGGCCAGCCGCAAGGTCTGCCAGGCGATCATCAGTCTCGCCGAGCAGGCGGCCAAGGAGCCTTGGGAGCTGCCCGAGGACACCGAAAGCGAGTCCATCCTCAGCAAGCTTCGCGAACTGGCCGGCACCGGTCTCGAGCAAGCCTACAAGCTCGTTGGCAAGGCCGAGCGCGTCGCCGCGATCGCCGCTGCCAAGACCCCGTTCAAGGATGCCTATGCGGACGCTGATCCGGCGACTGCGCTCAAGGCCACCAAGCTCGGCAAGAAGCTCGAGGCCGAGATCGTCCGCAGCGCCATCCTCAAGGAAGGTCGCCGCATCGACGGCCGCGACACCAAGACCGTGCGCCCCATCGAGAGCATGGTCGGCTTCCTGCCGCGCACCCACGGCTCGGCGCTCTTCACCCGCGGCGAGACGCAGGCCATCGTCACCACGACGCTCGGCACCAAGGAAGCCGAGCAGATGATCGACGGGCTCGAAGGCCTGTCCTACTCGCGCTTCATGCTGCACTACAACTTCCCGCCCTATTCGGTCGGTGAAGTCGGCCGCTTCGGAGCCCCCGGGCGCCGCGAAGTCGGCCACGGCAAGCTCGCCTGGCGGGCGCTCAACCCGATGCTGCCGAGCGCGGAGGAGTTTCCCTACACGATCCGGGTGCTGTCCGACATCACCGAGAGCAACGGCTCCTCGTCGATGGCGACGGTGTGCGGCGGCAGCCTCGCCATGATGGACGCGGGCGTTCCGCTCAAGCGCCCGGTCGCGGGCATCGCCATGGGGCTGATCCTCGAGGGCAATGACTTTGCGGTGATCAGCGACATCCTCGGCGACGAGGACCACCTCGGCGACATGGACTTCAAGGTTGCCGGCACGTCCGAGGGCATCACTGCTTTGCAGATGGACATCAAGGTCGCCGGCATCACCGAGGAGATCATGCGCACGGCGCTGGCGCAGGCCAAGGACGGGCGCGAGCACATCCTGGGCGAAATGGCCAAGGCGCTCGGCGAGGTTCGCGGCGAGCTTAGCGCCCACGCACCGCGCATCGAGACGATGAGCGTGCCCAAGGACAAGATCCGCGAAGTGATCGGCACCGGCGGCAAGGTGATCCGCGAGATCGTCGCCGAGACCGGCGCCAAGGTCGACATCGACGACGACGGCACGATCAAGATTGCCTCTTCCGATCCGGCGAAGATCGAGGCGGCGCGCAACTGGATCCGCGGCATCGTCGCGGAGCCGGAGCCCGGCACCATCTACACCGGCAAGGTCGCCAACATCGTCGACTTCGGCGCGTTCGTGACCTTCATGCCCGGCAAGGACGGGTTGGTGCACGTGTCCGAGATCAGGAACGAGCGGGTCGAGAACGTCCGCGACGTCCTGACCGAAGGCCAGGAGGTCAAGGTCAAGCTGCTCGAGGTCGACCAGCGCGGCAAGGTCCGCCTGTCAATGCGGGTCGTCGACCAGGAGACTGGCGCCGAGCTCGAGGACACGCGTCCGCCCCGCGAAGGCGGCGAAGGGCGGGGCGACCGCGGCCCCCGCGGCGATCGCGGACCCAGGCGCGACGGCCGCGGCCCGCGCCGCGACGGCGGCGACCGTGGCGGTCGTGGCGAAGGCCGGGGTGAACGCGGCGATCGCGGGCCTCGTGGCGAGGGCGGTGACCGTGGTCCCCGCCGCGAGCGGGAAGGCAGCGAGGGCAAGCGAGGCGACGACGGCCCCGCTCCCGAATTCGCGCCCGCGTTCCTGACCGGCGGCGGTGACGACGACTAACTAGCCGCCGGACCGCAGGTTCGGGAATGATCAAGGCCCCGTCGCGGCAGCGCGGCGGGGCCTTTTCACGTCTTCAGCCGAGCGCCGCCGACACAAGCCCGAGCGGCTCGGCCAAAGCGCGGGTCACCCCGTCGAAGGCGGCGACCGCCAGCGCCGCCCCGAAAATCGCGACCAGGACGAATTCGAACGCTCTCGAGCGGGCGCGGCTGGCCGCCCCGCGCTCGGCCGGCGGCCGCGGCTTCCGCTGCCCCCGCTGATCAGGGAGTGGCCCATCGCTGCGGACGGCAGCCGCGGCGACGAACGCATCGACAATGATCCGGTCCTGCGCCCGCACGCCGAAGCGCCCGCCGTTCGCCCACACCACCCGAGCGACGACGATATAGGCGCCGCGCCGCAGCTCGACATAGGCGCCCGGTTGCGGCGGTGTCGGAGCAGCAAGGCCGAGGCCTGTGCCGGAGACGTTGAGGATCGAAGCGTCGTTCCAGGCCGTGCCACAGCGCATCTGGGCACCAAGCATCACCTTGCGCCGCGCCGACCTCGCTCTCATCGTCCGATTTCCTGGCTCGCCTGGGCTTCCGCAGCAGCGGGAAGCAGGCCGCAGGCTAGGAAGCCGGGCTAAGCAGAAGCTTGCCCCTTCCTCCGTATCGGAGTGGATTGCATGCCGAAGGCCGCCAGCGCGAACCCGCGGCTGGCCTCGACGGTTCGTCAGTGATCGTTCATTCGCGGCCCGCGAAAAACCGCGCAATGACTGCAAGGAAAAGAGCAGGGCTCACCGCCGCGCTGGCGCTGGCAATCGCCGGTGGCTGCGGCACGTCCGCAGCAGCCCGCGAGGCGAGGATCAGCCGGCCTGTCTATGGCTCCACCCTGTCCGTTTCCATAACCCCCGAGGTGCATGCCGGCGCAATCAACTCGCTGGTCTTCCGCGGGGTCGAATATGTCGACAACTTCGACCACGGGCGACAAATCCAGACGGCTCTGCAGGTGGACAACCTGGGGGAATGCTTCAACCCTACTGAAGCGGGCTCCAACGCCGATGGAGCCAAACAAAGCACTTCGAGCGTGCTGCTTTCGGTGTCGACGGCCGGGAACGTGCTCCGGACCGTGACCCGGCCCGCCTTCTGGCTTTCACCGGCCGAACCTTATCGCAAGGCCTGCAGCCGCTTCCGCAGTGAAAGACATGCGCAGAATCGGACGGTCCTGTCGGATTACAAGATCGCCCGGACCACTCGCTTCTACGGCGCAGCAATTCCAAACCTGCTTGTGGTCGACGTAAGTGTGACGATGCCGGAGCGGCGGAAATCCGCGGTCGTCGAGGCGCTCACGGGCTATCTACCACCGCATTTCAGCGCTTTCTTTTCCTACGATCCGACGACGAGGCGCCTGCAGCGGCTGCGGGCCGGACCTGAAGAGCAGCAAGTGAGGACGTCCGTCATCGTGGCCACGCGGGACGGACGCAACGCGATGGGGGTTTACTCGCCCGCCATAGCGAACGGCAGTTCGGAGCAGGATTTCTATGCCTATTACTATTTCCCGGGCGGGGGCGCGACTGCCAAGTGGTCCTGCAGGTTCGGCGAGTCCGACATACGGCCCGGCACAACCCTCAGCTACTCCTGTCCGATCGCCGTGGGCACACTCCAGGAGGTGACGGCGGCAATCGACGCTTACGCGAGAACAACACGCAGCTGAGCGCAGGCGTGCGGCCCGCCGTGAGTGGCGTGCCGGCCACCCGCACCGAGGTGCTGCTGACCCGTGCCGTCGTGACGCGCCCGTCATTCCTCCCGAGCACAGCGGCGTCGACTCGATCGAGAAACCCGCGCTGATGAAGGACGTGGTGAGGGGCGATCGGGCCGCCAGACCGCGGCGGAGGCGGCTACACGGGCAGGCCGTTCTTGAGGTGCAGATAGGTCGCGTCGAACTCCGCGGCGGCGGCGAGGCGGCTCCAGTCCAGCACCCGCAACTTAGATTAAGGTTGCATGAGCGCTGTGCAGCGCTGACGGGGGGTCCCTGAGCGTGCTAGGGCCCAGTTGCTCGCTGCAGCAGGTCCATGAAGTCGCGCGCTGCATCGCGGTCGGTCTGGTTTTCGAAGGCGGCATCGATATCGGGTGCCGATCCCAGCATGTGCAGCAGCGCCCAGAGGGCGAAGCGATTGCCCGGATCCTTGGCCAGGCCAAGATCGACTTTCATGTGCTCGATGCCGGCTTCGAGCGCTTCGGCCGGGACTGCCGCCAAATCCGCGGTGCCGAAGTAGCGGCGGATCTGATCATCGAGTTCCATGGCTGTCTCTGTTTCACTCAGAAGCCGGCAAGTTCCGGGCAACCCGCGCCAGCGTTATCGCCCGTGCTCACAAGCATGTCGAAGCGGCCCGTCGCCAAGACGCCGCAACGGAGGAGACATTCGGACTACACGGCCGGGGCTGGTGGAGCTGAGGGCTGCCGAACCTCTAAGGAGAAATCAGCTGCTCGGTGAATTGTTACCCCGTTTGCACCCCCACACGATCCGGTAAGAGGCCTCAGCCGGGAATGCAGAAGGCTCCGTGTGCGGGAGCGCCCAAGATTCGTGAGCCCTCTGGCATAGCCGCAAGATTTTGCCGTGCGCGGCGTTGGACCTCAGCTTCAACCGCTCTGCGCGCTTGCTCACAGCGCGCCGCAGTGGGGTAGTCAATCACCACCACCCCAGCTTGATACCAGGTGATGATCAGCTTGTATGGGCCACTCGCCTGAGCGGCAGCGCTGACCGGAGCCAGTAGCACGGCCGAAACGAAGAGCAGACGGGGACGCCATACCCCTCCGGACCGCAGAACGCTCATTCTTTCGGGCTCGGCTTAGGCGGATCGGCAGGCCTTTCCCTGTCTGGCCGCTCAGGCTTCGCGCCGGGATGATTCCTTGGCCCTTCCTGAGTGCTGAAGGTTTTGTCCTCTTTCTCGCGACTCATAAGGTTCTACTCCAATGGCGGCCGAGCTAGTGGGTGTGGGCGTCATAGTCAGCCCTGAGTGCTGCAACTTCTCTGTTCGCCTGGGCTGCCTCGGCCTTCGCTGCTGCCACTTCAGCCTCAACGGAGCTAACCTTGTCGGCCAGCAGGTCTTTCTCTTGTTCAATGCCCTCAATGCGACCTTCAAGCGCCGAGAACTTTTCCGAGATAGCGTCGGCAGCCACATCGGCGGCAATGTCCTCAACCTCAGCGTCCGAGCGGGGCATTCCGCCGCAACCAGCAAGTAGCGCAAAGCAGACTAGGGCGGCGCTGGGTGGCCTCACGCCTTGCCCAACCCTTTTTCCACTAGACGCCGAATCGCAGCTGAGCG
>DATLFV010000170.1:0-22353 GCA_035540875.1 Sphingomicrobium sp.
TCCTGGTCCTGGAGGAGCGCGCGCGCCGCGTCGGCGGTCAGCGGCTGGTAGAGCCAATAGCCCTGGCCGACGCTGCAGCCCAGCGAGACCAGGAGCCGGAGCTGCGCCTCGGTCTCGATATGTTCGGCGACCGGCTCGACCCGCAGCGCCCGGCACAGGCCGATCACGGCCGACAGCAGCAGCCTGCGCTCGGGACATTCCTGGGCCGAGCTCACCAGTGAGCCATCGAGCTTGATCTGGTCGAAGGCGATTTCGCGCAAATAGCCGATCGAGGCATAGCCGGCGCCGAAATCGTCCATGACCACGGTCACGCCGGCCTCGCGCAGCTGCTGCAGATTGGCCCTTGCAGTGGCAAAATCCCTCAGCAGCGCGGTCTCGGTGACCTCCACCTGCAGGCGGTGGGGCGCGACCTTGGCGGCGTCGAGCGCCTTCAGGATCGTCTCGGCGGAGCGCGACGAGCCCAGCTGCACGGCGCTGAGGTTGAAGGACAGGCGGACGTCCTCGTCCCAGTGCGCGGTCTGCGGCAGCGCCAGCGCGAGCAGAACGTCGCTCAGTTCCGCGATCAGGTTCAGCTGCTCGGCGACGGGAACGAATTCGCTGGGCGGGACCGGGCCGAGCTCCGGGTCGCTCCAGCGCGCAAGCGCCTCGACCGCCTTGATCCGGCCGCTGCGCAGATCGACGATCGGCTGATACAGGACGTCGATGTTCCTGGCCCAGCCTTTCTGCTGGAGCGCCTGCTCGATCTCCACCCGGCGGCGACGCGGCAGCTCCATCGCGGCATCGAACAGGCACAATTTGCCGGCGCCCTGGCCCTTGGCGGCGTAGAGGGCGGTGTCGGCGCAGGCCACGAACCGCGAAGGCGTGCTGGGGTCCACCGCGCTGGCGGTGGCGATGCCGCAGCAGGCCGAGACCTGGAGACGGTGGCCGTGGATGTCGGCGGGCCGGTTGAGCTGGTGCAGGAGCTGCCGGCCGCTCGCGGCAATGCCACCCTGGGGCCGTTCGCGCCAGAGGACGGCGAACTCGTCCCCGGCGAGCCTCGCGACCATGGCGTCCTCGCCGAGCGCGGCGGCGATGCGGCCCGCGACGACCCGCAGCAGCTCGTCGCCCGCGCCGTGGCCGAAAGTATCGTTGACGCGCTTGAAGCGGTCGATGTCGAGCAGGGCGACGGCCACGGAAGCCGGGCGCTCGACCAATGCCTCGCCAAGGGCGGCAAGGAAGGCGCGCCGGTTCGGCAGGCCCGTGATGAGGTCGGTGGTGGCCGCCGCATGGGCATCGAACCGGGCGATTTCCGCCCGCTCGCGCTCCCTCGAGATCAGCTCGCGCGACAGGACCAGCCCGACGAACTGACGGTTGTGCAGGCCCACCAGCCACAGGTTGAGCCCGGCGACGATGCAGATGCTGAGACCTGCGCCGATGAACGCGCGGTCGTTCGTCAGCAAGGCTTCCACCGCCAGCGGCAGTGCAAGCACCATCAGCGACAGCCGGGCGGCGGCCGGCAAGCTGCTCAGGCCGTAGGCGGTCGCCAGCGCGGTGAGGCTGCCGAACAGCAGCACCGGCAGGCGCGCCGCCGGCTGATCGTGCACCAGCCACAGGCACCACAGACAGACCGCGAAGGTGGCGACCACGGTGATCACGAAGGTCTGGCGAAGACGGCTCAGCATGAGTTCGGGCGCGAGCCCGCATTGCGGCGCTCGCCACCACTGGGCGATGCGCACAATGGCGCAAACCAGCAGCGCCGTCGGGATGTTGAACCCGACCGCGAACTCGCCGCCGGTGGCGACGTGGAGGCCGAACAGGTTGACGACCGCTATGAGGTAGATGATCGGCACCTGGCGCCGCAGCGAGCGATAGCGCTCCTCGACCAGCGCCCGTTCAGCCGGCGTGTGGACTTCCCCCAGATCGATGTAGTCGTGCAAGCCCCGCCCCATGGAGTGACTATGGACCATCTTGGGTTAATCGGCCGTTGATTGCGCCCAGCCCGGTGCCTGCCCTTTGCATATGCTGCTTCCCGGCGGCAATCCGCGTCTGACAAAACGGCAGTCGAACTTCGGCCAACAGCCGGTGCAGGTGGTGCGGGTGCGACTCGAATAAGCGCTTCGGGTGCAGGCACGAGGCAAGGCCGCGAGTTCGCCAGCCGGCCCGTCCGAGCAGACGATCGGAGCCTTTCCGCGGTCCGCACCCTGCTGGATTCGCGGCATCAACTCTGTTAAATTGTGGTTAACGGGAGAACATCGTGACGACGGTTCGAACCGCGCCTCCTGGCGGGTTGCGCGTGATCCTGTGCTTGAAGTTCCGGCCGCAGGCCCCGCTGAAGGAGGTGGCGGCGTGCAAGCGTGCACTGATCGAAAACGAGCGGGTCATCCATTCCGTCGAGGTGTCCGGCAGCTTCGACTTCATGATCGAGGCGGACCTGAGCGACCTGGCCAATTACCAGACGCTGCTCGACGAACTCACAGCGGACTGGGGGCACTTGCTGCACCAGTATGAGGCGAGCTTCGTGTGCCGCCGCTACGTCCGGGAACAGGACGCGCCGGCACGGCACCTGTGGGTGCCGACAGCTTCGGGACTCCAGCGGCTCGCGCATCACGCGATCGACAAGATCACCGCCGAGGGCGATTACGTGCGGGTGCACTCAGGGGCCTCGAGCTGGCTGCTGCACACCACCATGAAACGGGTCGCCGAGCAGCTGGACCCCGACAAGTTCCTTCAGATCCACCGGTCGTTGATCGTGCGTTGCGAGTTCGTCGATCGTTTGCGGCACGATTATCGACGCTGGACGGTGCGCTTCGTCGACGGATCGGAACATCCAATCGCCAAATCGCGCTCACCGGGCATCGTCGCTCGCCTCAAGCTCGATTCGCAGGCTGCCCTGGAACATTCGGCGAGGGGCGAGCGGCCGACCGAAAAGCTGCGCAGAACCACAGAAATCAACGTGCACTGAATTGCTCGGCGGCTGATCTTCCCTCGTTCCAAGGCACGAGCAGTGGAGAGGGAAATGATCACTCAACAGAGCATGTTGAAAGCCTCGGTGGCGGGCGGTCTGACGATCGCGCTGCTGGTGGGTATCAGCGCAGCGGCGACGGCACAGGAGATCACTGTCACCAACGACAGGTTCAGTGAACAGGTGCCGTCGGAGCGTGTGTTCTTCGGCGATCTGAACCTGGCCTCGGTGGCCGGCGAGAACACGCTGAACAGCCGCGTCCGGGGCGCAGTTCGCCGAGTGTGCCAGGCGCATAGCGGCGACGCGCTTCCGCACATGGCGTGCAGGAGCTTCGCATGGCGCGGCGCCAAGCCGCAGATCGAACGGGCGCTGACCCGGGCGAGGGACATCGCCGCCAGGGGGACCTCCGCGATCCCGCCGGTTGCAATTCTCATCGCGACTCCTCGCTGAGGTGGACCAGCTTGCAGCCCTCCGCTTCGCGCGGGGGGCTGTAATGCAGCAGGCGGCAGGCTCCCCCGGCCGATGCGCTACCAGCCGCCGAAGCGCTCCCATTCGCCAACCGGCCGGCCATTTTCGAGCACCTGATAGCGGCCGTGCTGGGCAGCGGTGGCGCAGGCGTGGTTGGGGAGGATGCGCAGCATGGTGCCGACCGGGAAGCGGGCGAGGTCGAGGGGGGCGCCACGGCGGCTGGCGACGATGCCATGCTCCTGGTTGGCGCTGACGACGACGAGGTCGTCGAGCGGATTGCCGGCGGCGTCGCAGACGAGGCCGTAGCCCTGGTCGACACGCTGGTTCTGCGTGCCGCGGTCGCGCGACATCGCCATCCAGCCCGCGTCGACGATCAGCCAGTCCTCGTCGCGGCGATGGCCGATGACGCTGGCCAGGACCGAGATCGCGATATCCTGGACACCGCAGACGCCGAGGCCGGCCATCACCAGGTCCATGAAGCAATGGACGCCGGCACGCACCTCGGTGACTCCGTCGAGGTGGCGCGCGAACAAAGCCGTGGGCGTCGAGCCGACGCTGACGACGGGGCAGGCGAAGCCGGATTCGCGCAGGATCATGGCCGCGCCGACCGCGCCCGCGCGCTCGAGCTCGGCGTGGTCGGCAATGGCCTGGGGCGAGGTGGCGCCGTAGGAGCCGCCGCCGTGGGTCATGACCCCGGCGAGCTCGGCGCCGCCGGCAAGCGCTTCGGCGATGGCGCGCAGCAGTTCGGCATCGCCGGGGCGCACGCCGGCGCGGTGGCCGTCGCTGTCGATCTCGATCATCACCGGGAACTGCACGCCGTGGTCGCGGCCGAAGCCTGCGACCTGGCGCGCGGCCTCCTGGCTGTCGACGATCAGGCCCAGCCTCGCGCCGGCGGCGTGGAGGCGCGCGGCGTGGGGCAGCTTGTTGGGCGCAATGCCGACGGCGTAAAGGATGTCGGCGAAGCCGGCGGCGAAGAACTGGTCGGCTTCCTTCAGGGTCGAGACAGTGACCGCGCCCGACCAGCCGGCGGTCATCAGCCGCGCGACCTCGACATTCTTCGCCGTCTTGAGATGCGGCCTCAGGTCGACCTTGTGCGGGGCCAAAGCGGCACGCATCCGGGCAAGGTTCGACTCGAGCCTGGCGCGGTCGAGGAGGAGGGCGGGGGTTTCGAGCTCGGCGAGGGTCATCGCGCGGCGTTAACCGCTAACCTGCTGTTTACCAAGGGATTGACGGACGGGGCAGGTTGCGCTGTGACAAAGCGGGGTATCGACGGTCGAACGAGAGCGGGGCGATGAAGCTGATCAAGAACTGGAAATTGGCGCTGGCCGCCTCGGCCGCGCTGGCGCTGGCGGCGTGCGCGAGCAAGCCGGTCGAGGTTGCGGCGCCGGCGCCCGCGCCCAAGCCCCTAGCCGAGCCGGAGCTGCCCTATCGCTGGACCAACGGCCATGCGCCCAAGGCCCACAAGGAGGCGGTGGCGGCGTTCGGCGCGCTGACCTTGAAGCCAGGCGAATATCGCTGGGTCGAGGCGATGCCCGCCGCCGGCGAGGCCAAGGTGGTCGTCGACCTGATGAGCCAGCTGTTCTACGTCTATCGCGGCGAGACTTTGGTCGGCGTTTCCACCATCTCCAGCGGCAAGAAGGGCAAGGAGACCCAGCTTGGCTACTGGAAGGTGTTCCGCAAGCAGGTGAAGGGCGTGTCGCGCAAGTATGACAATGCGCCCATGCCGTTCATGCAGATGTACGACGAGAAGGGGCTCGCCTTTCACGCCGGGGCGAACCCGGGCTATCCCGCGAGCCGCGGCTGCGTGCGCCTGCCGCTGAAGTTCGCCGAGCGCCTCTACGGGCTGACCAAGATCGGCACCGAGGTGATCATCGAGGGCTGAACGCCCCGCCGCTGGCCAAGCGGCGCCGTCGTGCTAGGCTGCCCCCCGGGCAACAGGGAGGGCACAATGACCGACAGGAAAGAGGATCCTTATTCGCCGCGGCCGCTGGCGAAATGGTTCTGGGCAGCGGCAGCCGGGTCGCTGCTGTTCATGATGATCGGCTGCGGCGGCTATCTGGTCGACGTGATGACCGTGCCTGAGGACATCCCGCTCGAGCGCCGGGCGCTCTACGCGGCGCGGCCGTGGTGGCAGGTCGCGGCCTATGCCACGGCGGTCTGGGTGGGGCTCGCCGGCGCCGTCCTGCTGCTGATGCGCCGCAAGCTGGCCGAGCCGGTGCTGCTGCTGTCGCTGGTGGCGGCGGTGCTGACCTTCCTGCCTTATGCGGTCGTGCCGGGGGTTCGCGACAACCTGACGACCGGCGACATTGCCGCCGCGATCATCGTGCTGGCGATCACCTGGACCATCTACGGGTTCGCGCGCCACTCGCGGCAGCGCGGCTGGCTCGCCTAGCGCGGCTGGCGACCGAACCGGCGCCTCGCTAGAAGGACGCGCATGTCCACCTTCACCATCGACAATGCCACCAGCCGCGCGACGCCGGTGCCGGTGCCCGGCAAACGCATGACGGTGCCGGCGCTGCGCGGCCGCAAGGCGGCGGTCGAGGGCGGATACAGCACCGAGCAGCCGATCGTCATGCTCACCGCCTACACGATGCGCATGGCGCAACTGCTCGATCCGTATTGCGACATGCTGCTGGTCGGCGACAGCCTCGGCCAGGTGATCTACGGCCTGCCATCGACCATCCCGGTCAGCCTGGAGATGATGTGCGCGCACGGCGCGGCTGTGGTGCGCGGCAGCTGGCATGCCTTGGTCGCGGTCGACATGCCGTTCGGAAGCTACGAGGGCTCGCCCGACCAGGCGTTCGCAAGCGCCGCGCGGGTGATGAAGGAAAGCGGCTGCGCGGCCGTCAAGCTCGAGGGCGGGGAAGCGATGGCGGAGACCATCGCATTCCTCGCGCAGCGCGGCATCCCGGTGATCGGCCATGTCGGGCTGACGCCGCAGGCGGTGAACATGCTTGGCGGCTATGGCGCCCGCGGCCGGGAGGAGAAGGAAGCGGCGAAGATCCTGTCCGATGCGCGCTCCGTCGCCGACGCGGGCGCGTTCGCGATCGTCGTCGAAGGAGTGATGGAGGAAATCGCCAGCGAGATCGCGCGCAGCGTCGCACCGCCGGTGATCGGCATCGGCGCCTCGGCGCAGTGCGACGGGCAGGTGCTGGTCACCGACGACATGCTCGGGCTGTTCGAGCGCACGCCGCGTTTCGTGAAGCGCTATGACGATCTCGCGTCGCGGATCGGCGATGCCGCCGCGAGCTATGCCGCCGAAGTGCGCGCGCGGAGCTTTCCGACCGCCGACCAGACGTACCGGGCGAAGGGGTCCTAGGCACGCGAACGGCGCGCCGTCGGACCACGAAGGCGCCTCCCGCGACAGAGACACCCTTCGCCAGCCCCGGCACGGCGGCCCCGCGCCGGCGCCGCCGCCGCGGCTGTTTGTCGACTCTCCTGCGAAACGAAGGGCACGGCGGAGTGGCTGCTTCGTTTGATGTTCGTCGAGGCGTTGGAGAGATTTATTGCCGGAGGAGCGGATCATTGCCGTGGGGTTGCTCACCGAGCATGAGTTGAAGCTGCTCGGCGAGGGTTTCACCCGCGCCTGGCCGATCGACCACACGCCCTGCTTCGGCGGGCTGCTGCAGGCGATCGACGAGGCCGACCGCGAGTTCTGGCGCGCGCAGGATCGAATTGCCGAGCCGGATGAGTCTAGCGCCGATAGTCGTTGATTTGTCGCGCTGCCGACCTGCTTCGTTTCCGGCGATGGCTTCGCCCAACACAATCCGAACCGGAGCGACCATTTACGCTTGAGTCGGACAGCTCTGGCTAGACGCGAGGGCGAGCGCGATGCGGTTTCGCTCGGGGGACGCCATGCCGGGGCCATTGTCGCACCTGATCCACACTCACGATCTGCGGCTGATCCCGGTGGCGGCGGTCATTTGCGGCCTCGCCGCGATCACCGTCTTCCTGATCCTCGAGCAGGCCCGCGCCGGGCCTCAGCGGCGCGCCGCCTGGGTCACCCTCGCCGGCATCGTTTGCGGCACCGGCACCTGGGCGACCCACTTCATCGCGATGCTGGCCTACGACCCAGGCGTGCCGGTACGCTACGACGCGGTGCTGACGTTCGTCTCGATGCTGGCGGCGGTGCTGATCACCGGCGCCGGCTGGTGGCTGTCGCTGCGCTCCGGCCGCCATGCGGCGATGGTCGGCGGGTTCACCGTCGCTGCCGGCATCTGCACGATGCATTACATCGGCATGGCGGCGGTCAACCTGCCGGGTACGATCCGCTGGTCCGGCAGCCTCGTCGCCTTGTCGCTGGTGGCCTGCGCATCGCTCACGATCGGTGCCGTGCGCGCGCAGCGCCGGAACAGCAGCGCCGTTCCGTGGCGGCCCGCCATTTACCTGGTGATCGCCATCTGCACGCTGCACTTCGTGGCGATGGACGCGGCGACGGTCGAGGCGGATCCCGGCGGCAGCGTCCCTGAGACGCTTCTCGACCGCAACGGCCTGCTCGCTTTGGTGGTGGCCGGATCGCTGCTGATCGTCTCGCTCGGCTTTTTCGTCGTGCTCTTCGGCCGTGTCCTTGAGCGCGAGAAGGCGGCAGCCGAGATTTCCCACCTGGCCTATCACGATGCGCTCACGGGATTGGCGAACCGTTCCGCATTCGAACATCAGCTTGCGCGCAGGCTCGACGATGGGGCGGGAAGGAATACCCCCGTGGCCCTGCTCGCCATTGACCTTGACGGCTTCAAGGCCGTCAACGACGTGCACGGCCACCCCGCGGGAGACCAGCTTCTGGCTAGCGTTGCCGCCCGCTTACGCTCGGCCGTGCTGGGGGACGAGCTCATCGCGCGCGTCGGGGGCGACGAGTTCATGGTCGTTCAGCATGCCGGCGCCCAGCCAGGCGACGTCGCGGATTTGGCAGCGCGCATCATCGCGGCGCTGGAAGATCCCTTTGCCCTCGCCGGCGCGACAGTATCGATCGGCGCGAGCGCCGGCATCGCAGTCTATCCGGACGACGCGCTGAGCGCGCAGGACCTCACCAGGAAAGCCGACGTGGCGCTCTATTCGGCCAAGCGCGCCGGGCGCGGCCTCGCCTGCTTCTACGACAGCGCGGTGGAAGCCGGCCTCCACCGGCGCCGGACGCTCGAAGCCAACCTTCCGCTGGCGATACGGCGCGGCGAACTGGCGGTCGTCTACCAGCCGATCGGCGAGCTTGCGAGCGGGCGCATCGGCGGCTTTGAGGCCCTGCTCCGCTGGAGCCACCCGGAGTTCGGTTGCGTGCAGCCGGAAGCCTTCATCGCCATTGCCGAAGAAAAGGCGCTCATCACCGAGCTCGGCACATGGGTGCTGCGGGAGGCCTGCCGGCAGGCGGCGGCCTGGCGCGCGCCGCTGATCGTGTGCGTCAACTTCTCGCCCGTGCAGTTCCTGCAGCCGGATCTTGCCCGCACTGTGGCGGGGATCCTCGCGGAAACCGGGCTCGACCCGCACCGGCTCGAGATCGAGGTGACGGAGAACGTGCTGCTGTCGAAGCCGGAACAGGCGCTGGGCATCTTCGCCGAGCTGAAGGCACTTGGAGCGCGCATTTCGCTCGACGATTTCGGCACCGGTTTCTCCTCGCTCAGCTACTTTCGCATGTTCCGCTTCGACAAGGTGAAGATCGACCGGAGCTTCGTTGCCGACCTTGGCCGCGACACGGCCCGCGAAATCGTTCGCTCGGTAATCGAGCTCAGCCGCAACCTCGGCATCACCGTCGTTGCCGAGGGCGTCGAGACCGAGGCCCAGCGCGACATTCTGAAGCAGCTGAGGTGCGACCAGATCCAGGGCTTCCTGCTCGGCTGTCCCGGGCCGATCGAGCAATTCACCGCCCTGATTGGGGAGCCGGGCGCCGCCCGAACCCGAGCTGCCTAGCGGCGAGCACCGCGGCCCCTTTGCGTTTCGCGCGTCACGGGCTAGACGAGCGCCGCCAGCTTCCGTTCATGCGGGGTACCGAAGGAAGCGCGGCGGTCACTCTCTTCACGAGGCACATCCTTGGCGCTCCCCACGGACAGCAGCAATACATTCCTTCGCGAGGTCGACGAGAACCTGCGCCGCGATCGCGCGCGCGACATCGCCAGGCAATATGGCAAGTGGATCGTGCTTGGCGTGGTGCTGTTCCTCGCCGCCATCGCCGGCTGGCTCTACTGGCAGGAGCGGCAGCGGCAGCAGGCCGCCGCCGAGAGCGAGCAGCTCGCCGAAATCTATCGCGACATCGGCACGCGTCAGGCCAAGGGCACGGCGCCGAGGCTCGACGCTTTGGCCGGCAAGGGCACCGACGTCACCCGCGCCTCCGCGCTGTTCGCTGCCGCCGCGGTGGCTCTGGAGCAGAATGACCGCAGGACGGCGGTCGAGAAGTTCCGGGCGGTGCGGGAGGACGGCGACCTGCCGCAGCCGTATCGCGACCTGGCGCTGGTGCGCATGACCGCGATCGAGTTCGACCAGCTCAAGCCCGAAGAGGTGATCGCGCGCATGGAGCCGCTGGCAAAGGCCGGCGAGCCCATGTTCGGGAGTGCCGCGGAACTCACCGCCATGGCGCTGCTGCGCCAGAACAAGAAAGCCGAGGCGGGACGGCTGTTCGCCGCCATCGCCTTCGACCGCGGCGTCCCGGACACGCTCCGTGCCCGCTCTGTGCAGCTGGCTGGCTCGCTGGGCGTCGACGCCAGCGCGGCAATGCCCTCCATATCCCAGTCCATGGGCGCTCAATAGGAAGCGGAAAAACCAGATGAACCTGTCGAAGATCAAGATTGGCGTCCTGGTGGCGGTCGTGATGGCGACCAGCGGGTGCGGCGTCCTGCGCCGGAGCGCGCCCAAGACGCCGGTCCTGGGCGAGCGCGTGGCGGTCCTGACCAGCGAGAATGACGCCGCCGTCGACCCGGCAACCGCGGCGTTGCCGATGACTCTGCCGGCGCCGGTCGAGAACGCCGACTGGGCGCAGGCCGGGGGCACGGCGTCCAAGTCGATCGGCCATGTCGCGCTCGGCGCCAGCCTCGGCTCCGCCTGGACGGCCAGCATCGGCCAGGGCAGCTCGGTGGCAGCGCGTCTCGGCGCTGCGCCGGTGGTCGCCGATGGCCGGGTCTACACCATCGACACACAGGCGGTGGTGCGCGCGTTCGACGTCCGCAATGGCGCGCAGGTGTGGGCGGCACAGTTCGGCACCGAGCGCGGCAACAATGCCTCCCTCTATGGCGGCGGCATCGCTTACGACCAGGGGCGGATCTACGCGACCAACGGCCTTGGCTTCGTCGCCGCGCTCGACGCGCGCAACGGCGGCACCATCTGGCAGGTGCGCCTCAGCGGCCCGCTGCGCGGCGCCCCGACCGTGGCTGGCGACGCGCTCTACGTGATGAGCCAGGACAATCAATTGTTCTCGCTCAAGACCGGCAACGGCGCGGTCAACTGGTCGAGCGCGGCGGCCGTCGAGATTGCCGGCGTGTTCGGGACGGCCGCGCCCGCCTTCGCACAGGGCACCGTGGTCGCCGGCTTCTCGTCGGGCGAGCTCAACGCCTATCGCTACGAGAACGGGCGGCTGGTGTGGCAGGACACGCTGCAGCGCACCAGCATCCGCACCAGCGTCGCCTCGCTGTCCGACGTCGACGCCAGCCCGGTGATCGACCGCGGCCAGGTGTTCGCGGTCGGCCAGGGCGGGCGCATGGTGGCGCTCGACCTCATCAGCGGCCAGCGCATCTGGGAAATCAACGTTGCCGGCATTTCGACGCCCTGGGTGGCGGGAGAATGGGTGTTCGTCGCAACCGACGACGCCAAGCTGGTCGCCGTCCAGCGCAGCACCGGACGGATCAAGTGGATCAACCAGCTGCCGCAGTTCGAGCGGCCCAGGAGCCGTTCGGGCCTGATCAGTTATTCGGGACCGGTGCTCGCCGGCGGGCGGCTGATCCTGCTTGGCTCCAATGGCGCGATGATCAACTTCGATCCCGCGACCGGCAGCTTCCAAAGCCAGACCCGGATCGGCGCCCGCGTGTCCCTGCCGCCGGTGGTGGCAGGATCGACCCTGTACGTGCTCGACGACAGCGGCCGGCTGCACGCCTGGCGCTGACCCGAGCCTGCGCATCGCGTCTCGCCTTGGGGCACCGCATCGACTAGGCGGGCGGCCATGCCGCTTCCCACCATCGCCATCGTCGGGCGTCCCAACGTCGGCAAGTCGACCCTGTTCAATCGGCTGGTCGGCAAGCGGGTCGCACTCGTCGACGACCGTCCAGGGGTGACTCGCGACCGGCGCGAGGGCGAGGCGAAGCTGCTCGGGCTCGAGTTCCGGGTGATCGACACGGCGGGGTTCGAGGACGAGGACCCCGCGAGCCTGCCCGGGCGCATGCGCCAGCAGACCGAGGCGGCGGTGCGCGATTCCGACGCGGCCCTGTTCCTGATCGACGCCCGCGAGGGGCTGACCCCGCTCGACGAGGAGATCGGCCGCTGGCTGCGCGCGGAAAGCACGCCGGTCATCGTCGCCGCCAACAAGGCGGAAGGGCGCGGCGCAGAGGCCGGGCGGCTTGAGGCGTTCGCGCTCGGCCTGGGCGAGCCGATCGCGATTAGCGCCGAGCATGGCGAGGGGGTGGTCGACCTGTTCGAAGCGTTGCGGCCGCACGTCGAGCGCGAAGAACAAGAGGACGTGCCCGTCGATGACGACGCGGAAGCCGGCGGCCCGCTGAAGCTGGCAGTGGTCGGTCGGCCCAATGCGGGCAAGTCGACGCTGGTCAACCGGATGCTGGGCGAGGAACGGATGATCACCGGTCCCGAGGCCGGGATCACCCGCGACTCGATCACGCTGGACTGGCAATGGCAGGGCAAAGCGGTGCAGCTGGTCGACACGGCGGGCCTCAGGAAGCGGGCCAAGGTCGACGACAAGCTGGAGCGGCTGTCGGCGATGGATACGCGCCGGTCGATCGACATGGCGGAAGTCGTGGTGCTGCTGCTCGACGCGACGCGGGGGCTCGAGGCGCAGGACCTCAGGATCGCCGACCAGGTGATCGAGGAAGGGCGGGTGTTGCTGATCGCGCTCAACAAGTGGGACGTCGCCGAGCAGGCGTCGTCGCTGTTCAACGGCGTCAAGGCGGCGCTGGAGGAAGGGCTCGCGCAACTGAAGGGCGTGCCGGTGCTGACCGTGTCGGCGAAGACCGGGAAGGGCATCGACACGATCCTCGAAGTCGCGTTCGAGTTGCGCGAGGCATGGAGCCGGCGGGTGACGACCGGCGAACTCAACCGCTGGTTCGAGGCCGCAGTGGACGCCAACCCGCCGCCTGCGCCCGGCGGCAAGAGGATCAAGCTGCGCTACATCACCCAGGTGAAGACGCGCCCGCCGAGCTTCGTCATCTTCGGCAACCGGGTCGACGAGATCCCCGAAAGCTATCGGCGCTATCTGCTCAACGCCATGCGCCGCGACCTCAAGCTTGGCCCGGTGCCGCTGCGGCTGACCCTGCGCGGGTCGAAGAACCCGTTCGAGACGAAAGCTCGCTAAGCCAAATTTTACCCTTTGGCGTGTAGGCCGGGTGCGAGGTGGGACCACGCCCATGGTGATCGGCGAAGGATAGAAGCGTGAGCGACGAGCGGCCGGACATCGTCGACTGGGTGCATTTCGAGAAGAATCGCGCCGAGCTCGGAACGGGTTTCATTCGCATCCTCAGCTACTTCCGCGAGGACGGCCTGAAGTCCGTCGCGCAGATCGAGCAGGCGATGCGGCAGCAGAACACCGCCGCCCTCGTGATCCCCGCGCACACCATCAAGGGCGAAGCGCGGCAGTTCGGGGCCGAGCCTCTGGCCGCGGTAGCCGAGCTGATCGAATCGACCGCGCGGCTGTGCATCGAGACTCACCGCTTCCCCGACGAGCTGGTTGCGAGCGTGGTCGAGCTGCGCCGCCTGCTGGAGCAGACGCTGGAGATGTTCGACAAGGCGACCAACCCGCTGCTGACCCGGGCGCGGCCCTCGGGCGGGTTCGGCCGCAAGGTCGCCAACCAGGATTTCGGCCGAATCTAGGCGCGCTTCGGCTCGAGCCTGCGCATCGGCTGGAAACGCCCGCGTGACAGGCTGCGCCACGCCCATTCGAGGGGGCCGTAGGCGAAGCGGTCCAGCCACGGCTTCGACCACAAGAGCATCAGCGCCCAGACGAGGGGGGCAAGCAGATAGAGCTGGGCGCGGCCGAGTTCGCCGAACATGCCGAGCCCCCAGCCGTAGAAGATGAAGGTCACCAGCAGCGACGTGCCGAGATAGTTGGAGAAAGCGGCCCGGCCGACCGCTGCGATGCGGGCGGTCAGCCAGCCGCCGCGGCGCGCGAGCAGCACCATCAATGCGGCATAGCCGATGGCGCCGATAACCCGGAACGGCTCGCTGGCGACGATCGAGGCGAGGAACACCGCGCGCTGGTCGAAGCCGCTGCGCATCGTGCTGAGCCCGAGCAGCGCATAAGCGGTCCAGGAGACCAGCAGGCAGACCGCCGCCCAGCGCGCCAGCCGCCGCCGCTCCCAGCTTCCTGTCAGCAGCCCCGAGCGGAAGGCGGCCATGCCCAGCAGCATCGTCGCGAGCGTCTGCAGGCCGCCGATCTTGAGGAAGCGGAAGGGGTCGAGGGCATTTTCCCAGCGCCAGCGCAGCTGGTCGAGCCAGCTGCCCTTCATGGCCGCGATTTCCGCGACGATGTCGGCGCGAGGCGGCACTCCGAAGCCCTGGGCGAAGCTCGCCCAGGTCGCCGCCGCCTCGGGAGTATCGCGGGCGGCGCTGGCGAGCATCGTCATATAGCCGCCAAGGCCGACCGCCGCTGAGAATGTGAGGAAGATCAGGCCCCAAAGCACCAGCGTCGGGGTGGCGGCGCGGGTGAATAGGAAGGCGAAAGCTCCGACCAGGGCGTAATGGGCGAGGATGTCGCCCCACCAGACCAGGTAGAGGTGGGCGAGGCCGATCGCGAACAGCACCGCCATGCGACGAAAATGCGCGGCGGCGCCGCTTTCGTGCCGGTCGCGCGCCCGCTCCACGATCAGCAGCATCGACGCGCCGAACAAGAGGCTGAAAAGGCCGCGCATGCGCCCCTCGACCAGGACGAAATTGAGGAACCAGGCGGTGATGTCGGCGGGGGCGGTGCCGCCCCACGCCAGCGGGGAGAAATAGGCGGGCTCCGGAAGCCCGAAGGCGGGAAGGTTGGCGAGCAATATGCCCATGACGGCGATGCCGCGAACCACGTCGAGGCTCGTCAGCCGGCCGCCGGCCGCGTGCGCGGCGTCGATCATCGCGCTTCCCCTCTACCCCGGCAGCCAATTGGCCGCGCGCCGGCCCCGCCGCTACTCTTTCGCGGGCTCGGACTGAAGCTGGATGTAGTTCTGGAGCCCCATCCGGGCGATCATCTCGAACTGGGTCTCGAGGAAGTCGACATGGCCTTCTTCGTCGCGAAGGATCTCGGCAATGAGGTCGCGGGTGCCGTAGTCGCGCACGCTTTCGGCATGAGCGATGATGTCGCGGTACATTGCGACGGCCTCATGCTCCGCCTCGAGATCGGCGCGAAGAATCTCCTCGACGTTTTCGCCGATGCGCAGCCGCCCCAGCGCCTGCAGATTGGGAAGACCCTCGAGGAACAGGATGCGCTCGGTGATGCGATCGGCATGCTTCATCTCGTCGATCGACTCGTGGCGCTCATATTCGGCGAGCTTGTGGACGCCCCAGTTGTCGAGCATCCGGTAGTGCAGCCAGTATTGGTTGATCGCCGTCAGCTCGGCCTTGAGCGCCCCATTGAGTAGCTCGATGATCCGTGGGTCGCCCTTCATTTTTCGTCCTTCCGCTCTTGCCCGCGCTCTACGCGCGATCTGCGGGGAAGGAAAGCGAAAAACGGCAGAAAACCGGGAAAAATCTGCTAGTGATAGTCAGTCGCAGAGCGGCTCAAGCGGCCGCGGCGTCGACCTTCAGCAGGGCTTCGCGCTCTTCGTCGATCAGTTCGCGCGCGAACGGCAGGCAGCTGCCGCACTGCACCTGGCAGCCGAGCTGGGCATAGGCCGAGCGCGGGCAGGGGGAGCCAGCGCGGGCGGCGCGGCGGACTTCGTCTTCGCACAAGGCGTTGCAGACGCAGACGATCATGAGAATCGCCATAACCGATAATGCGAGGCGTTCGCAACTATTTTCGCGGATTGCCCTGTTCCGGCGCCTGCGGCGCCCTCGACAAGCCGGTGGTCATTCGCTCCTCCCTGCGCCTCAGGCGCGGGGAGGGGGACCGCTTAGCGAAGCTAAGTGGTGGAGGGGTTGGGCGCACATCTGCACGAGCGCATCGGCCACTCCGTCAGGATCGGCGAGCACATCGCCCGCTGGGACCCGGAGCAGCTCGATTCCCCGCTGCCGTAGCCATTCCGCGCGGGCTTCATCACGTTCGGGGCGATCGCCCACGTCGTGAGAGAAGCCGTCCACCTCGATCCCCAGCTTGCGGGCGGGGCAGTAGAAGTCGAGCACGTAAGGTCCGAGCGGATGCTGCCGGCGGAATCGAATCCCGCGGCGGCGCAGACGCACCCACAGCAGCTTCTCCGGCAATGACAGCCGGCGGCGGAGCCCCCGTGCGTTCTTGTAGGCTTCGTCGCTGGCGCTCACCGCTTGACCCCTCCACCATGCAGTCTTCGCTGCATGGTCCCCCTCCCCATTGCTGCGCAACAGGGAGGAGCCTGGTCAAGCCAAAGCGGCGTCCGGGCCCATCAGCCGTGGAAAGAAGCCTTCGTGGACGGTGCGGAGATCGGCGAGGGCGACGCTGAATCCGCCAATGGTGATGGAGTCGCCGCCGACCGAGCCGACGAAGCTGTGCGCGATGCGCTCGGCGGCCATTGCCCGCACCAAAGGATCGGAGTTTGAGGTGGTGACGAGATAGCGCCCCTGGTCCTCGCCGAACAGCAAAGGCGCGAGGAGGGGAGCGCTGTCGAGGAACAGGCGATCGAGGGTCGCGCCGCGGCCGCCGGCGAGCGCCATTTCGGCGAGCGCGATCAGCAGGCCGCCGTCACTGATGTCGTGGACGGCGGTGACCAAAGCCTCGGCGATCAGGCGGCGGACGAACTCGCCGTGGCGGCGCTCCGCAGCGAGGTCGACCGGCGGCGGCGGACCTTCGGCGCGGCCGTGGATCTCGCGCAGCCACAGCGACTGGCCGAGGTGCGCCGGGGGATTGCCGACCAGCCAGATGTCGTCACCTTCGGATGCGCCGCCGATGGTCGCGCTCGCCGCCCAGTCGTCAAGCAGGCCGACGCCGCCGATCGCCGGGGTCGGCAGGATCGCCGAGCCGCCCCCCGTCGCCTTGCTCTCATTGTAGAGCGACACGTTGCCCGAGACGATCGGGAAGTCGAGCGCGCGGCAGGCTTCGCCCATGCCCTCGAGGCAGCCGACGAACTGGGCCATGATCTCGGACCGCTGCGGGTTGCCGAAATTGAGGCAGTTGGTGACCGCGAGCGGCCGGGCGCCGACTGCGCACAGGTTCCGGTACGCCTCGGCGATCGCCTGTTTCCCGCCTTCGAACGGATTGGCGAAGCAATAGCGCGGCGTCACGTCGGTGGTCATCGCCAGCGCCTTGCGCGTGCCGTGCACGCGGACCACGGCGGCGTCGCCGCCGGGCGGCTGAACGGTGTCGCCGCCGACCGACTGGTCGTACTGCTCGAAGATCCAGCGGCGGCTGGCCAGATTGGGGGAGCCGACCAGCTTGAGGAGGTCCGCCGCAGGGTCGCTGCTGTCAGCCAAGTCGCCGAGCGGCTTCACCTGCGCCCAGGCCTCATACGCATCCGGCGTGAGATAGGGGCGCTCGTAAAGCGGCGCCTCGTCGGCAAGAGGGTCGAGCGGGATGTCGGCGACGGTCTCGCCGTTCCACACCAGCTCCATGCGGCCGGTATCGGTGACTTCGCCGATCACCGCGAAATCTAGCTCCCACTTGCGGAAGATGGCCTCGGCCTCGGCCTCGCGGCCGGGCTTCAGCACCATCAGCATGCGCTCCTGGCTTTCGGAGAGCATCATCTCGTAGGGGGTCATGCCCTGCTCGCGGCACGGCACCTGGTTCATGTCAAGGCGGATGCCGACGCCGCCCTTGCTCGCCATCTCGACCGACGAGGAGGTGAGGCCGGCCGCGCCCATGTCCTGGATGGCGACGATGGCGTCGGAGGCCATCAGCTCGAGGCAGGCCTCGATCAGCAATTTCTCGGTGAACGGGTCGCCGACCTGAACCGTCGGGCGCTTCTCCTCGCTGTCCTCGGAGAAGTCGGCGCTGGCCATGGTCGCGCCGTGGATGCCGTCGCGGCCGGTCTTCGAGCCGACATAGACCACCGGATTGCCGACGCCGGCGGCGGCCGAATAGAAGATCTTGTCGGTGCGGGCGAGGCCGACCGTCATCGCATTGACGAGGATGTTGCCGTCATACGCCGGGTCGAAGTTCACTTCCCCGCCGACGGTGGGCACGCCGACGCAATTGCCGTAGCCGCCGATGCCGGAGACGACGCCGGCGATCAGGTGGCGCATCCTGGGGTGGTCGGGACGGCCAAAACGCAGCGCATTGAGGTTGGCGATCGGCCGTGCGCCCATGGTGAAGACGTCGCGCAAGATGCCGCCGACGCCGGTCGCCGCGCCCTGGTACGGCTCGATATAGGACGGGTGGTTGTGGCTCTCCATCTTGAAGATGGCGGCGTCACCGTCGCCGATGTCGATCACTCCGGCGTTTTCGCCGGGGCCCTGGATTACCCAGGGAGCGGTGGTGGGGAGCTTCTTCAGGTGGACGCGCGAGCTCTTGTAGCTGCAATGCTCCGACCACATGACAGAGAAGATGCCGAGCTCGACGAGGTTGGGCTCGCGGCCGAGAGCCTTCAGGATGCGGCTGAATTCCTCGTCGCTGAGCCCGTGCTCGGCGACCATGTCTTGAGTTATTTGGGAGGCCATGAGCCGCGCCTGTAGCGAGGCGAATCCGCTTTGTCGAAACAGCGCCGCGGGTGTATAGCTGTTCCCCTTCCGTTCTCAGAAGAAGGAGAAGCCGCGATGGGCGTCAATCCAATTCCGGAGGGCTATCATAGCGTTACGCCGTACCTGGTGGTCGACGGCGCTGCCGAGGCGATTCGCTTCTACTCCGAGGCGTTCGGCGCGACCGAGCTGATGCGCCTGCCGATGGGCGACAAGCTCGGCCATGCCGAGATTCGCATCGGCGACAGCATCGTCATGCTCGCTGACGAGTTTCCCGACGGTGATCATTTGGGGCCGAAAAGCCGCGGCGGACCGAGCGCCAGCTTCCTCATCTACACGGCGGATGTCGACGCGGCGTGGAGCCGAGCGATTGCCGCGGGCTGCACATGCGAGAGCGAGCCGAAGGACCAGTTCTGGGGCGACCGGACGGGCACGTTGCGCGACCCCTTCGGCCACCGCTGGAGCCTGGCGACGCACAAGGAGGAGGTTGCGCCGGACGAGATGCAGCGGCGGATGCAGGCGATGATGGCGGAGGGGCAGCCGAGCTAGGCTGCGGCTGCTGGATGCAAAAACCCCTCCCGCCACCTGCGGTGGCCGGAGGGGGAAGTCCAATTGGTCAGTGGATCAGCTCAGGCCTTGCAGGTCTGGCTGCCCTTCCCCGGACGGGTGAGGGTGATGCTGGGCGCTTGCGCGGTGCCGGTCAGCGAATAGCCTTCGGCGGTCATTGCCTCGCCCTCGGCCCCGGCCTTGAGCTGCGTCGGCGCGGCCGCCCTGTCGGCGCGGAAATTGGCGGTCTTTTTGTCCGAGAGCCAGTCGACATAGACGACGCTGTTGTCCTTGCAGCGGTAAATCTTGCTGGCGGCGATCGAGGGCGGCAGCTCGACCGGAGCGGCATTGGCGAGGGCATTGGCCATCGGGTCGGCGGGGCCGGATTCGATGGTGTGGTCCTCCTGGTTGCAGCCGGCTAGCGCAGCGGCAGCAGCAAGGGCGATTGGGAGCAGAGTGCGAGTCATGGCGCGCCCTTTCGCGGTCGCGGGGGGCGGCGTCAAGCAGCCACGCTTGCATATTGACGAAGCGACTCATAGCTTCCTGCCTCAGGACCATGGTCGACCACGCCGGCAGCAGCGCGCAACGGATTCGCATTGGCCTCACCGGACTGGCCTTCGCCTTCCTGCTCGTCCTGCTGGCTTCGGCGATCAGCCGTTCGGGCCAGAGCGATGGCGGCAATGGCGCGCCGCCGACCAATAGCGCGCCCAACGAGCCGCTCGCCGAACTGGGCGTCGCCCCCGGCTCCGATCAGGCGAACAGCAGCAGCAGCAAGAAAAGGTGAGCGCTCGGGGCGGCCGGCGCGGCGGCGCCCGCGCGCGGCTGGCGATCGCCGCGGCTCTCGCGCTGGGTCTGTCAGTGGCCGGAGTGGCGCTGTTCGGCCGCGAAGCAGCGCCGCCGGCGGTCGAGCCGCGCGCGGCAGAGCAGCGCCCGATGCTCCTGCTTTTGACGAGCCTTCCCCTGGTGTTCCCTGAGGCGTTCACTTTGGAAGGCGGGGGCTCGCCGGCCCTTTCAGCGCTCGAAACCCGCTATCGCGTCGTGTCGGTGAACACGGCGGACGCGGCAAGCCTGAAGCGAGGCAGGCTGCTGCTGATGGCGCACCCGCTGGCGCAGCCCGCCGAAGTGCTGGTCGAACTCGATGCCTGGGTGCGGGAGGGCGGACGCGTACTGCTGCTCGCCGACCCGATGCTCGAATGGCCGAGCGAGCGGCCGCTTGGCGACCTGTCGCGGCCGCCGCCGGCATTCGCCGACACCGGGCTGCTCAAGCATTGGGGGCTGCGGCTCGACGCGCCGGACGAGCCGGGGCCGAGGCAGCTGGAAATGGCCGGACGGCAGGTGCTGACCGCTTCCCCAGGGGCTTTGTCCGGCTCGTGCGCGATCGGCAAAAGCGCCCTCGTGGCGCGCTGCCGCATCGGTAAGGGCGCGGCGACGATCGTCGCGGACGCCGACTTTCTCAACGTCGCGGGGCCGGGCGCGCTGGACGGGCCGACTCAGCACAATCTCGACGCCCTGCTCGCCGAGCTGGCGCGGCTCGAAGCCCAGTGATTCCCGGCGGCAGGGTCTAAACCACAGACTTATCCACAAGGAGACAAGCGAGAACAGTTCAGGAACAGGCACAAGTCCTGACCGCCAAAAGCCGCAGAAATCCGGCCATGGCCATGATTTCCCACGAAATGGCATGAAAATCCATTGTATCCCGGCCGCTGTTGGGTTACCAACATCGCTGTAGCGCGGGGCCAACCCAGATTCTGGAGGCTGACGCGGCACCGGCGGTTCACCGCACGCTGCCGCGCAGGGGGAAGCTTTGCGCTGCGAACGGGGAGTGGTTCGTGGCGCTTGAGCATCTGTTTCAGGGCAGCGCGCTGAACGCGGTTGACGCCAAGGGCCGCGTCAGCATCCCCGCATTCCTGCGCTCGGTGGTTGAACGCCGCGGCGATGCCCGCACCATCGTCCTTGCCAAGCACGAGACCTTTCCCGCGCTCAGCGCCTACGACCCGGCTTATGCGGCGCTGAAGCACGCCAAGCTCGAGCGGCTGCTCGAGAAGGAAGAGACTTCTCCCGACGCCGAGCTCGAATATCAGCAGCGCAATTTAATGGCGTTCGGCGCCAGCGAGGAAGTGCCCTACGACGGGTCAGGCCGGATCGTCATGCCGCCGATGATGCGGCGCAAGGGGGGTATCGAGGACCTCGCCTTGT
The DNA here is from genome assembly GCA_035540875.1 of Sphingomicrobium sp. Taxonomy (GTDB): domain Bacteria; phylum Pseudomonadota; class Alphaproteobacteria; order Sphingomonadales; family Sphingomonadaceae; genus Sphingomicrobium. The sequence goes on from DATLFV010000170.1 coordinate 21,062, forward strand.
TCCTGGGCGCCGGCGAGACCTTCCAGATCTGGAACCCCAGCCTGTTCTTGCAGGACGCGCGAGTCCCGGAGGACCTCAAGGACATCGCCCGCTACCGCCTCGAGGAACGGGGGCTCGGGGCATGAACGGGGAGCTGCGCCATACGCCCGTATTGATCGACGAAGTCGTCGCTGCGCTCGCCATCCAAGAGGGCGACACGGTGGTCGACGGGACCTTCGGAGCAGGCGGCTATACGCGCGCCCTGCTCGGGGCGGGGGCGGGACGAGTGATCGGTTTCGACCGCGATCCGGACGCGATCGCGGAAGGGGCCGCACTCGTCCCAGACGCCATAAGCACGGGGCGCCTGACCCTCGTCGAGGAGCGCTTCAGCCAGATGGACCGGGTGCTCGCCGAGCGCGGGATCGGACTGGTCGACGCCATCGCGCTCGATATCGGCGTCAGCTCGATGCAGCTCGACCGTGCTGAGCGCGGCTTCGCATTCTCTGTGGACGGGCCGCTCGACATGCGGATGAGCAAGTCGGGCCTGACCGCGGCCGAATTTCTCAACGCCGCCGACGAAGGCGAGATCGCCCGCATCCTCAAGGTCTATGGCGAGGAGCCGCGCGCCCGGTCCATCGCCCGCGCCATCGCCGCCGCGCGGCCGATCGCGCGGACCGCGGAGCTTGCCGCCATCGTCCGCCGCGCCGCCGGCTTTCGTCCCGGCCAGAAGAGCGACCCGGCGACCCGCACCTTCCAGGCGATCCGAATCCACCTCAACGCCGAGCTCGACGAACTCGAGTCCGGCCTCGCCGCCGCCGAGCGCGCGCTGCGGCCGGGTGGCCGTCTCGCCGTCGTTACCTTTCACAGCCTCGAGGACCGCATCGTGAAGCATTTCTTCCGCGAGCGTAGCGGAGGGACGCCGGCCGGCTCGCGTCACCGACCCGCGCTTGTCGACCCCATCGAACCGACGTTCGAGCGGGTCGCCAAGCCGGTATCCCCGTCGGAACGCGAGCTGGCGGCGAACCCGCGCGCGCGCTCCGCGAGGCTGCGCAGCGCGGTTCGCACCGCCGCTCCGGCGCGCGACGGGGTGCGGGCATGAGCGCGGGCAGCTTCCGGTCGGTGTTCATGGTCGCCAGCTGCGCCGCCGCGGCGCTTGGCTGCTACATGGTGTCGCTGCGCGTTGCCTCCGAGCGCGCGGCCCTCGAGCAGGTCGAAACCAGGATCGTGCTCGCCAAGCGCGACATTCGCGTGCTTCAGACCGAGATCGGCACGCGCGGCCGGCTTGCCCAGCTCGAGCGCTGGAACGTCAACGT